>JAJYOH010000095.1 GCA_021796315.1 Chloroflexota bacterium | reverse complement strand
GCGGATGTTTGGCGGTGTGCTCATCCCATTTGGGATTGCCCTCTGCGATGGCGCGGTAAATTTTCTGTACCTCATGATTCTCGAATTGAATGTTGAGCGAGCGATGCGCCTCGACGTTGCGCGCGAAGACCATCACGCCGCTGGTAATCTTGTCGAGCCGATGGACGACCCAAATTCCTTGCCCTGAGTTTATCGAAGGGTTCCCATATTGCTCTTCGAGCATTTTGACAAGATACGGCGCGTCCTTTTCCCAGCCATCGGGGAGAACGGGAAGTCCGGCGGTTTTGTTGAGAACTATAATCGATTCATCTTGATGCAGAATATTCATAAGCAAATTATAACCTTACGAGGGTTCCGAACCTTCGCAAGGTTAGTTTTTCGGTTTATGATTCTGACCGATGAACAACAACTTGACTCCCTGCTTTAGCTGCGGCGCGCTCGTCCCAAATATGGAAGGGCCGACGCACAGATATATGCTTTCGTCAGTCGGATGTTGGGCTGTGTACGGAACCCTGCTTGCCAGAGATTATGGTGAGTATGGCTATCCGGCTGTGCATCGTTTTTCAGTGGACGCGTACGCGGTTCAGCATCCGGGCAAGCCTGAGCGAAGATCAATCCAATCGGTGGCGGTACATTTGATCGGATTGTATTACTCGCTCGAGCGCGGACTGCCGTCAGCGCAGGTGACGAAGGCTATCGGGCGCGCCACGCAATTCAGCGATCAATTCGTCTGGTTGGAACCCCCGGCTTCGATGGGATCAATCACGGTTGTTGACGCGGCCAACGCGGATGGCATCGAAGCATATCAACGCATGGCGCGTGAGTGGGCGCAATCGGCGTGGGATGTATGGAGCGCGCATCACGATCAGATCCGGGCGTGGGCGAAGTTATAAATAACGGAGGCCGGTTCGAGGTCGAAAAAGAAAGCGATGTTTACAGTCAAGCAATTATCAAGCATGGTGGGCGTGAAGAATAAGTAAAAAGAGAGTCAGAGATTTATCTCTGGCTCTCTTTGCTGTTCAATTTTTCTTTGCTATCTTGCTCATCGCATACTCGGCCAGCGCGGTGATCGTCAGTGACGGATTGACGCCGGGATTCGCGGGCATGACGGAACCATCCACCACATATAAGCCGGGATAATTGAAGACTTGAAAGTCAAGGTCAATCACGCCCTCTTGATCATTGTTTCCAAATGGAACTCCGCCCATGAGATGTGCTGTTGTGGGAAAGTTGAACAGGCTGTCAGTAAATGCCGCCTGAGGTATGCCGTTGACTTTCTGCGCGAGTGTTTGGGTCACATGATTGCCGATAAGAATTTGTTTTGGGATGGGATGATCAGCATCCGGCTTGAGCACCAATCCTTTGCGGAAGAGCGTAAACAAGCTTCGTCCAAGACGAATGTGAGTGAGATTTTCTTTAACCTGCATGATTAACAGAATGGTCGTAAAACGCGCCCAACGCGAGAAGAACTTTACATACAGAAAATCCATGGGATGACGGATCAGTTCCCAGAGAGTTTTTAGGAAGCGGACGACAGGTGAATTCCCTTCCACGTGCGGGGCAGTCATAACTCGGATGAAGGAAGAGCCGTCAGAATATCTGACCGGCTCAACGCGCGTGACATCGTCCGCTTGAAAGATGGAGGAGATGGCAATGCCTTTCGAGTAATCAATTTGCCTGCCGCGGCTGGTGACGCCCATGATGTTCTCGCTGTTCGTGCGGACGTTATCGCCAAGTCTTTGTGAGATCATTGGCAGGGAGCGGGTTATATCGCGACAATGGAAGAGCAGTTCCATCGTCCCAAGTGCACCGGCGGAAACGATCACATTGCGCGCGTGTATTGTTTTTGTTGGCCTAATCAAGAATGCAGTTGTGCTGTGATAGTCAATTTCGTAGAGAGATTTATCATTCTCCGACGTGAGGCGGATGTCGCTCACTGTCACTTTGGGAGTAACCAGTGCACCGTTCTTTTCTGCGAAGTATAAATAATTCTTGGTCAATATATTTTTGGCGTTGAAGCGACAACCGACCATGCAGCCGCCGCAATGAGTGCAGCCTGCGCGCGCCGGGCCTTCTCCGCCGAAATATGGGTCGGAGACAGGCAGCCCTTCCTTACCCGGATCACCGAAGAACACACCAACATCCGTTGGGTGGAAGGTATCGCCATTGCCAAGTTCCTGGGCGATCTCTTTCATCTTTTCATCGGCAGGCCATAAACGCGGATTGGGTGTCACTCCCAGCATACGGCGGGCGGTTTTGTAATGGGGCTGAAGGAGAGCTCTCCAATCCGCTAAATGCTTCCAGGCTGGAGCCTGAAATAATCGATCATCCGGCTCCATCAGCACATTGCCATAAGTGAGGCTGCCGCCGCCGACGCCATTCCCGTGCAAGGCCAATTGACCGTTGAGGAATGTCATTTGAAAGATGCCAAAACATCTCAGGGCAGGCAGCCAAAGAAACCTGGGTAGATTCCAATTTGTTTTTGGAAAGTCGTGATCCTCGAAGCGTTTGCCGCGCTCCAAAACCAGTACTGAATAACCTTTTTCGGTGAGTCTCATTGCTGAGACGGAACCGCCAAAGCCAGAGCCAATGATAACGTAGTCGCAGGTCTTGTCCATGTGTGCGCCCTCCGCGGCGATAAGATGATTATAACAAGAGTGTTTGTAATTTCTTCGGCTGCGCGAAAAACTGCCGCTTGAAAAAATATACGCCCTGGGTATAATGTAAACATATGAAGATATGCTCAATTGTTTTTGAAGTAGAGGCTTGCATATGGCACTAACTGTTCTGGATGAACATTCCGCCACGCACGTTGCTGAACTGTTCCGTGCGTTCAGCGATACAAGCCGCGTCATGATTTTATCTGCCTTGCTTGGCGGTGAAAAAAATGTTGGGGCGTTGGCAGACCTGGTTGGGATCAGTGAATCAGCGATATCTCATCACATGCGCGGACTTAGACAGATGCGTCTTGTGACTGCCAGGCGGAATGGAAAGGAAGTCTATTATCGGGTGGATGATCCGCATATTATCGCTTTGTTCAAGCAGGGAGTGCGACATGTGCAGGAAGAATGATCTTCTGCGCTGGCTTGGCTTGTTGTGCATATTTGCCAGCCTGTTTTTGATGCTTGTGCCGTTCCTGAATTTCGATGGTGATGGATTATTGGATCCTTCCGTCGCCAAAGACTTTTTGTTATTCGCAATTCTGGGTATTTGTGTTCCTCTATCTCTGCTGATCAAGCTCTTATCAATTTGGCTTGCCACGCCCCGGCTTTTCTTGGAACTGATTGTCCCTCCGCCAATTTCCCGGTAGTTGAATTTTCCTTTACCTGGCTTGTTCTGTTTTTGCAGGCGTATCCCGCGCGTTTCCTGCGTGATCGTGTTGTTTTGGCTGGTTGGAGAAATCAAATTTTATGGATAATAAACTCGAAGAAACCATGCTTCAAGGTTTGAGTGAAGAGGAAGTTCTCGAACACTTGGCGGTGGATGGATATAACGAACTGCCCAGCGCGAAAAAGCGTACGTTTTGGCACATCCTGCTCGAGGTGATGCGCGAGCCGATGTTCCTGATGTTGATCGCCTGCGGAATGCTTTACTTGTTTCTTGGCGATCAGGGCGAAGCCGTGATGTTGATGGGTTTTGTGGCGGTTATCATCGGCATCACGTTTTATCAGGAGCAGAAAACTGAACGTGCGCTGGATGCGCTGCGCGATCTATCCAGCCCGCGCGCATTGGTTATTCGCGATGGCAGGCAGCAGCGCATCGCCGGACGTGAAGTCGTCCGCGATGATATCGTTCTCGTTGTTGAGGGGGACCGTATTCCCGCAGACGCGGTCTTGTTGGCGGGATCAAACGTCAGCGTGGACGAATCTTTATTAACCGGCGAATCGGTTCCGGTCCGAAAAAGAACGTGGGACGGTCGCCTGGAAATGGGCCGCCCCGGCGGGGACGATCAGCCATTTATTTATTCCGGCACGATGGTTGTCAAAGGGCAGGGAGTGATGCAGGTGCGGGGAACAGGCATCCGCACAGAGATCGGCAAGATCGGTAAGGCGCTTCAGATTTTGCAGCCCGAGGACACGAATCTTCAACGGCAGACCGGGCGCATTGTCCGTAACTTTGCTGTGATCGGTTTGGGGATGTGTGCGGTGGTGGTGATTGTCTTTGGATTGACGCGTGGAGACTGGTTGCACGGCATTCTGGCGGGAATCACTTTGGCGATGGCAACCTTGCCGGAAGAGTTTCCTGTGGTGCTGACAATTTTCCTGGCGCTCGGCGCGTGGCGTATTTCACAGCGGCATGTGTTGACGCGGCGTGTCCCGGCGGTTGAGATGCTCGGCGCGGCGACTGTGTTGTGCACCGATAAGACCGGTACGCTCACGCAGAACCGCATGACCGTGACTCATCTGATGTCGGGCAATGAATTGTTGGAAGTGGATATGCAACAGCGGTCTTTGCCGGAGTCATTTCATGAGTTGGTGGAGTTTGGAATTTTGGCAACTCCGCTTGATCCATTCGACCCGATGGAGAAGGCGATTAAAGAATTGGGCGGGCGCACGCTGGTCAACACTGGGCACCTGCACGCTGACTGGGTTCTGATGCGCGAGTATCCGCTCTCAGAGAAACTGCTGGCAATGTCGCACGTTTGGCGTTCCACGAGCCGCCACACTTTTGTGATTGCCGCGAAAGGCGCACCCGAAGCGATTGCGGATTTATGTCACTTCGACGCGGCGCAGATGGATGCCCTGCGCGGGCAAATCAACCGCATGGCTGACCAGGGCTTGCGCGTGCTCGGCGTTGCCAAAGCGGACTTCACGCTGGTGGATTTACCCGCTGAACAACACGACTTTAATTTCAAGTTTATCGGCTTGTTGGGGCTGGCGGATCCGATCAGGCCGGAGGTGCCTCACGCGGTGGACGAATGTTACGCCGCTGGAATTCGCATCATCATGATCACTGGCGATTATCCGGGCACGGCGCGCAACATTGCGCGGCAAATCGGTTTGAAACCGCTGGATAATATCATCACCGGTGCGGAACTGGACGCGATGAGCGATGACGACCTCAAAGAGCGCATCAAAACCTCTTGTATTTTTGCGCGCGCGGTTCCTGAGCAAAAGCTTCGCATTGTCAGTGCGTTGAAAGCCAATGGTGAAGTGGTGGCGATGACCGGTGATGGAGTCAACGACGCGCCTGCGTTGAAAGCTGCGCACATTGGCATCGCCATGGGCGGTCGCGGTACCGATGTGGCGCGCGAATCTGCTGCGTTGGTTTTAGTGGATGATAATTTCGCGTCCATCGTTGCCGCGGTGCGCATGGGTCGCCGCATCTTTGATAATCTCAAAAAAGCGATGGCCTTTATTTTCTCGGTGCATATCCCGATTGCAGGCATGTCGCTCATCCCGGTCTTTTTCAACTGGCCGCTGGCGCTTCTGCCGGTGCACGTGCTATTCCTGGAACTGATCATAGACCCGGCCTGCACTGTGGTCTTTGAGATGGAGGACGATGAACCCGATATCATGCAGCGTCCGCCGCGAAAACTGGAAGCGCCGCTGTTCGGGCGCTCGATGGTTCTTTCGGGGCTGATTCAGGGTCTCGGCATTCTAGTAGTGGTGGCTGGCGTTTACGCTTTTGGATTGTTGCAAGGCTTGGGCGAAGCCGAAGCGCGTATGTTCGCTTTTGTCTCGTTAGTCATTGGCAACCTCGGCCTGATTTTTGCCAACCGCTCGCGGACGCTTTCCATTTTCCAATCCCTGCGTATTCCAAACAAGGCGCTATGGTGGATCACGGGCGGGGCAATGTTCTTCCTGGTTTTGGTATTGATCGTCCCTGCCCTGCGCGATGTATTCCAGTTTGCGCCGCTCCATCGTTGGGAGACCGCATTGCTGACGTTGTCTGGATTAACCAGTATTCTTTTTGCAGAAAGTGTCAAAGTCAAGACGATACAACACATGATTGATAAGGATGATTAGGAGGCTGATATGAGTCGCCCTGCGATTTTCTTTTTGCTGGTGGTTGCTCCCGCTTTTGCAATTTTGCTGGCATTGCTCGGAATTGAGACGCTCAGCTCCAACCCCGTTGGCTGGTTCCTCTTTCTGGTAGGTGTTGTCTACGCCGCGGGCTTGATAATTGTTTATCACATAAAAAAAGAACGTTTCTGGGAATCGTCTTCCAGCGGTGCAATGGAGCAGGAAGAGCGTGGCGATTGGGCTTTCTGGCGCGCTAGTTTAGGCATGATTGCCGTGTTCTATCTGGCCCCGCTTGAGTGGCTCTATTTCAACGCCATATTACCTCGCGCCAGTTGGATGTCATTTATTGGCTTGATGTTGGTCATACTAGGCGCGGTTCTGTTTGTCTGGGCGCGGCGCAGGTTGCGCTCCAATTATTCAGGACATATTTCGGTGAAAGACGACCAGGAGCTGGTTCAAAGCGGACCTTATCGTATTATCCGTCATCCGGCTTACCTTGGATATCTCTTAATGGCACTTGGAGTTAGTCTCGGCTATTCGAGCATAATGGGATTGTCTGCGATTCTATTGCTCGTTCCGGCATTGGTATATCGCATCCATGTGGAAGAGAAACTTTTGGAGGCGCACTTCGGCGCGCAGTTTCGTACATACGCGGAAAAATCAGCAAGGCTGATTCCAGGTCTCTGGTAAAGGGAGGCAAATGCAATGGAACTTTCACTGATCATTCGCTGGATGGGCGGACTGCTGGCTTATGCCACGCTGGGAATCGTTCTCTACGGAATTTGGCGCGGCACCCAACGCCAGGCGGGACTCACCACTGGACTCACCGGCAGCTGGTTGCGCTCCCCGTGGTTTTATCTCGCCTCGACATTGCTGTTCTTTGGCATTTGCTACTTGGGATGGATTCCATTGCCATTGACAATTTCACCGCCAATCCGCGCGTGGATGTTTTTAGTCGGCTCGCTGTTGTATTTTCCTGGCATGTCTTTTATATTGTGGGGACGGCTGGCGCTGGGAAAAAATTACTTTGTCTCGACCGGCTTTGGCGCACAATTGTTCGCCGGTCATCAACTGATTACAAGCGGACCGTTTGCCATCGTGCGCCATCCAATGTACGCGGGACTTATGCTTGCCGCGCTCGGCAGCCTGCTGATCTACGCCACATGGACAACCCTGCTGTTTGCCTCCTTCGCCCCACTGACCAGCGTCCGCGCTCGCCATGAGGAAAAGGCACTTTCAGCAGAGTTCGGTGAACAGTGGCTGGATTATTGCAAGCGCGTCCCGATGTTTTTTCCGTGGTTTGGAAAGGAGAAATAAATAATGGAATCCGAATCTGTTTATCACATTGCGTTCCTTGTTTTGTTTTTGATGTTGCTTGCCATGCGGATTTATTTCATGGTCAAGGTGCGCCGCTCCGGCGGGCGGATCATGCCCGATGAAGGCGCAATCAAGCGCGAGGGCGGGCGTGTTTTCATCGCCTTTCGTATGATCCTATTCTTTGCGCTGATAATATTTCTGGTGATGTACTTTCTTGGCGCAAAGTGGATTGATTCATTTATGTTTCCGCTGCCAACCTGGTTGCGTTGGGTAGGATTCGCAGTTGGTGTGGTCAGCGTGATTTTCTGGACATGGACTCAAATTACGCTGGATACGCAATGGTCGGCGCAACTGCAATTGACCAAAGGCCATCACCTGATCACAACGGGACCGTACGCCCGAATCCGCCATCCGCTTTACGCGGGGCTTTTTGGTTGGTGTATTTCGCTTACGTTATTGACCGCCAACTGGATTTTCGCGGCGATCTGTGCACTTGCATTCGCCGGGTTGTTGTGGCGCATCCCGAAAGAGGAGCAAATGATGATCGAAGCTTTTGGCGATGAATACAAATCCTACATGCGACGCGCAGGAAGATTTTTTCCGAAGCTGTAAAGGCGAGCAAGAAATGACGACCGTAAATTTGCAAGGCGTTGCTCGTACTCTGTTGGTGCCGTTGGCATGCCGTGCCATCGAATCCGTCCGTCCCGATGCGATCATCCACGATCCGTGCGCTGTGGAAGTGTACAACGCCCTCGGTGGTAATCCCGATTTCTTGATGGGCATGAGCCGAACGGATGTTTTTGTCACTATGATGCGCGCCCGGCAGTTTGATTCGTTTGCCCGCGCCTTTCTCGCCAAAAACCCTGGTGGGCTGGTGGTAGACCTTGGCTGTGGACTGGACACACGCTTCGACCGTCTAGACGATGGGCAAATGACCTGGCTCGGCGTGGACCTGCCTGAAGTGATCGAACTGCGCCGAAAATATCTTCCCGATAGTGGGCGATGCAAAACCATTCCACAATCCATGCTGGAACTGTCATGGCTCGATGAAGTTGTGAGATTCAACAAGCCGGTCATTTTTCTGGCGGAAGGCGTGTTCCCATATTTCAGCACCGTTGATGTTAAACCGATGGTGATGGCAATGGCGGCGCGCTTTCCCGATGGAGAACTGGCCTTCGACGCTGCATCACTCTTTATCTCGCGGCATCACAACCGCACCAGTTCTGTGCTGAAACGCTCCGGCACGCGCATCCGCTGGGATGCAAAAAATCCCTAGGAACTCGAAACCTGGGGACCGCGCCTGCTCGACCATTGGTATTATTTTGATAATCCCGAACCGCGCCTGCGCGCCTTCCGTTGGATGCGCTTTATTCCATTCATGGCGAAAGCGACCGGCATTTTCCATTACCGGCTGGGAAAGTGAACCGCTGTCATGTCCAATCCATCCAATTACTATATCGCGCGCAAAGCTCGCTTCTTGCGGGAATTCGACATTGTTGCAAAATCCGCTTATTCCGTGTTGGTGAAATATTTTGGTGGGGACAATGTTAATGCGTTGCTTGTCGAAACGCGCCATGAATTTGAAAACCTGATTCCCCAATTTCCATTCATCGGCGGAAAACAACCCTTCACGGAATTTGTTGTTTTCACAGGGATGCTGCTGGCAATTTATCGCGTCAACAAGGCGCGCAGCAAAACAGTGGAAGAGACCGGTGAATTGGTTTACGAAATCGGCAGGGCTTTCCTGCGCGCGTATCCTGCCATCCTGTTGCGCATGTTTGGCAGGATGAATTTTTCCCGCCCCTATTTGAGTCATCTGCGAAAACGGGCAATCGAATCACATCAACGAAAATATCCCGACGATTATGTTTACAATTTTATTGAAGGCGATGGCAGGACGTTCGATTACGGCATGGATTATCTCGAGTGCGCCTCGTGCAAGTTTCTTGCAAAACAGGGCGCGCCCGAACTCGCTCCCTATCTTTGTCCCGTTGATATTTTGTACAGCGAAACCTTGGGTTGGGGATTGATGCGTACGATGACACTGGCCGAAGGCGCGGACAAATGTGATTTCCGCTTCAAGAAAGGCGGGCCGACGAAAGTGTCCGTGCCGTTTCCAATGCAGCATGTAATTGCGCGGAAAGAGGATTGATTGTTGGCCTCTAAACCGGGACAGTTTTTGGATGGACCCGCCAATGTAACATCAGGAATAATAGCGTAGTGATCATGCCAATCACGGCACAGAAATACCACAGCAGGTTCGGATTAAAGTTGTCCATGATCAGCCCGGCAAGATAGAGGCCGACCACGAACGAAATTCCCCAGGAGTTGCCGAAGATAAAGTTATATCGTCCGCGCATATTGTCGGGCGCGAAGGAAGCTACAACTGCGTTGGCGATGGGAACCGTGATCATCTCGCCGATGGTGAGAATTGCCATGGCGATAGCGAATAACCAGTAGGTCGAAACGAAGCCATACATTCCAAGCCCGATGGCGAAGAAGATTGTCCCCAATGCCATCATCAACATGGGCGGACGTTGCTCGATCCGCCGCGTGATCGGGAATTGGAATAGCACCACCATTGCCGCGTTGAGACTTAATAGCCAGCCATAGCCTGATTCTGGAACGCCGTGATTATCTCGAAGGTATACGCCGAGCGTGGTGTTCATGTTCATGTAGACCAGCCAGGCCAGCAGGGAAGCGCCAACGAAGGCCATAAATTTTCCGTCACGCAGGACGTGCAGGTAGCCGCCAAAACTCTCGGCGGTGGATTCTTGTTTTTCTCCCTCGGCCGCGGCAGGCTTGGTTTCCGGGATCAACGCGAAAACGAGAAAAGCAACCAGGGTGCTGAATACCGCGTCGATGATGAACAAGGCCAGGTACGAGCGCGAGGCGACGAATCCGCCGATGACCGGCCCCAGCACAACGGCCAGATTGAACGCCACGCGCCGGATCCCGAATCCGCTGGCGCGTTTTTCCTGCGGAAGCACATCAATGAAAACGGCCTCGTAGGCTGGGCCGCCGATGTCGGTGAAAATTCCCGAAACAAAAGCGATGATCACGAAAAGCTGGTAGGCGTTGACCAATCCCATGAACAACGTACTGACCGATGTGGCGATCAGGCTGAAGATGATGATGCCTTTGCGCCCGAAGCGATCGGTCAGCGCGCCGCCGGGGAACGCGCCGATAAAACTTGAAACCGAGAAGACGGCGAATAAGATGCCGACCTCCGTCATGCCGATGCTAAATTTTTTTGTCAGGTAGAGGGCGAAAAACGGAAAGAGTAACGACCCACCCAAACGGTCAACAAAGTTGACAAACACCATCATCCAGAAGGTGCGAGGGTATTCGCGGTAGGCATTGGTTAGTTTTTCTAACATTTGATGTTTATTTTGTGTGATTACACCGAACAGCCGCCAGCAAACGCTGACGGCTAACTGGTCACTGATCACTGGTTACTTTACTGATAACTGTAAAACCCTCTTCCCGTTTTTCTTCCCAAATATCCGGCATCCACCATTTTCCTCAATAACGGCGCGGGACGATATTTGTCTTCGCCTAAATCGCGTTGCAAAACTTCCATCACGAACAAGACAACATCCAGGCCGATCAAATCACAAAGTGTCAGCGGACCCATCGGATGATTCATGCCAAGTTTCATCACCGCGTCAATCGCTTCGGGCGTGCCGACATTTTCTGACAGTGCGAAAATCGCTTCATTGATCATCGGACATAAAATGCGGTTGGAGATAAATCCCGGCGAGTCGTTGGCTTCAACAGGCAACTTGCCCATCAACATGCAAATATCGATTGTGGTTTGCAAAGTCTCGTCGCTGGTGGCGAGTCCTTTGATGACCTCCACCAGTTTCATCAGCGGTACGGGATTCATGAAGTGCATCCCGATGACCTTATCGGGACGCTTGGTCTGAGCGGCAATTTTGGTAATGCTGATAGATGATGTATTGCTGGCAATGATGACGCCTTCGCGCGCCGCGGCATCCAGATCTTTGAAGATTTTGAATTTCAGTTCGGGGTTTTCGGTGGCGGCCTCGATGACGAAGTCTGCTTTTGCGAGATCGTCATAAGTCGAGACAAAGCTGATTTTATCGGCGGCCGTTTTCTGGTCCGCGGTGAGCGTACCTTTTTCAACTAATTTTGCCGTTGACTTGGCAATCGTCGCTTTTGCTTTTTCCAGCGCGGCGGGCACGACATCCATGCAAGTGACCTGGTAGCCACTCGTCGCCGCGACTTGCGCGATGCCGTTGCCCATTGTCCCCGCGCCGATGACGAAGATATGTTTTATGGTCATTTCTTTTCCCTCCAAATCTTCAGATTGTTCCTGATCTGCTCGATGTGGCCGGGAATGTGCTTCGGATAAATGTTGAGCCATTTCTCGAATGTGTATGGCTCGCTCATTTCGGGATGGACAATCGAATGGGTGAATACTACATCGGGCTGTCGTTTGAGCAATTCGTAAGTTGTCTTTCGCGCCAGACGCAAAACTTCAAGCGCATCTTCAATGCTTTGCTCGTGATAATTCAATTGGATCGCCCATTGGTCTTGGTCGTAGCCCATTAGCGTGCCGCCCGGCTCGACAATTAATTTGCGGGCGCGTAACGCCGAGTTGGATTCGGAATCCGCCAGATGGATGATGATCTCGTGCACGCTCCACTCTTTCGGCTCCGGCTTGAACTTCATCGCTTCTTGCGGGACCTCGGCCAGCGCGGCTTTCAATAAGTCGAATCCACGCCCGTACAGCTCGATCTTTTCATTGCGTTCGTTTGTGTCCATTGTTGACTCCTCGCGTGTTTACAAGTTGTCAGGTTTAAACGTTCAACCTTCCAACATTCCAACCTGCTAACCTTCTATCTCAACCGCCATCGCCACCGCTTCGCCGCCGCCGAGACACAACGAGGCAATGCCGCGCTTCAAGCCGCGATCTTTCAACGCGTGGATCAGAGTCGTCAGCACGCGCGCGCCGCTTGCGCCAAGTGGATGACCGAGCGCGATCGCGCCGCCGTTGACGTTGACCTTGTTCCAATCCCAGCCTTGATCGGCGAGAGCATAACCGTCCGCCAGCACTTGTGCGGCAAAGGCTTCATTGAGTTCGATCAAGTCAACGTCCTTCAAAGTCCAGCCAACTTTTTTCAATAACTTCGGAAGTGCGTGTGCGGGCGCGGCGAATAAATATTTCGGTTCAACTGCGGCCTGTGCATATCCGACGATTTTCGCAATCGGCTTCAAATTATTTTTCTCTGCATAAGCGCGTGACGAAATGACAACCGCCGCGGCGCCATCGTTCATGCTGGACGCGTTGCCTGCTGTGACTTTGCCATCGGACTTGAAGGCCGGTTTGAGTTTCGCCAGTCCATCCAGCGACGAATCTTTTCTCGGACCCTCGTCCGTGTCGAACACCGTGGCTTCGCCTTTGCGCCCCGGAGTTTGTACCGGCACGATTTCCGCCTTGAACTTTCCCGTCTCGATGGCTTTGACCGCTTTCTGATGACTATCCACCGCAAACTTATCCATCGTTTCGCGCGTGACTTCATATTCGTCCGCGATAAATTCGGCGGCCATGCCCATGCCCCAATTCTCGAACGGATCCCACAGCCCGTCGTTGAGCAGGGCATCGGTCAATTGCTGGTTGCCGAATTTCAACTCGCCATTTCGGCCTGAGACGAGATACGGCGCGCGGCTCATGGACTCAAATCCACCCGCCACGAACAAATCCGCATCTCCGGCGCGGATGGCTTGTGCTGAAACCATGGCAGCCTTCAACCCCGACCCGCAGACTTTGTTCAGCGTGGTGGCGCCGACCGTAGCCGGGAGTCCGCCAAAAAGTGCGGTCTGACGCGCCGGGGCTTGTCCCTCGCCAGCCTGGACAACGTTCCCCATAATAATTTCCTCAATATCTTCGGCTTTAATTCCAGCGCGCTCCACCGCGGCCTGAACAGCAATCGCGCCCAGTTTCGTCGCGGGGAGTCCGCTTAATGCGCCCTGGAATTTTCCAATCGGCGTACGTGCCGCGCTCAAGATCACAGCTTCAGTTTCTTTGTTCATGCTTTCTCCTTGACTGGTTTAACGAACATTTCAATTATAGTCGCGCCTGTGACGAAATGCACAGAATCAGGACGGTTCACTTTGCGCCGGGCGGAAATGCAAATTGCAATTGCCATGCGCCCGGAGATTTTTCTCCCACGGTTGAGTCTGGCGTGATAACCAACACCCATGTGTGTCCCGGCTTGAGAGGAAATGGTTCGCCGTTCGCGTCGAGGAAAATGATGGGATG
>JAJYOH010000094.1 GCA_021796315.1 Chloroflexota bacterium | reverse complement strand
CTAGCTACTCCCTCGCCGCCATCGTTCACAGCGGTGAACAACGAAAGCAGCAGAATGACGAGAATATCGTCAAACACAGCCGCACCCAACAAGCCCAGACCGACACGTGAGCGCAGGGACTTCATCTCAATCAATGTTTGTGCTGAGATACTTACACTAGTCGCGCCAAGGGTCAACCCAAGAAAGATGGCATCCTGTTGTCCCAGTTTGAAGAGTAAGCCCACGCCCCAACCCAACGCAACAGGCACGATCACGCCCAGCGTGCCAGCCAGCGCCGAAACGCCGGTATTCCGACGCAAATCGTCGAAGTGTAGTTCAAGGCCTGCAATGAACATAAGCAAAAGAACACCCATTTCTCCGAGCAGATGAAGCATCTCAGAGAGCGTACCTCCTTCGAGAATCGGCAGGTTCAGTAAATTAATGAGCGAAGGTCCAAGAATAATTCCAACAATGAGTTCACCCAACACCGAAGGCTGGCCGAGACGAATACTCAGATAGCCTGCCAGTTTTGCAGCGAGCAGGATGGATGCGAGCAGGAAGGCAAATTGAAGGAAGGGCGACATGATTACAGAAAGTTTATCATAAGAATAAAACAGTGCGCCCACGTGATTGTTTCAAAACTGGTAAAGAGTGGTTAAATAGGTTGTGGGGCAGTCTGCCAACCGCCCCACAACAGACCATGAATTTTGTCAGGATCACACCGGGCACAGCCAGGAGCAGGACCAGTCAAAAATCGCGGCCACGGACCCGATAGCTGTGGTTGTTCTCTTTCGAAAGCCTGGCGTACCCCCAAAAAGGTTATTTATAATGAAAACTCAACAAAGAGCAGGTCAACGCCTCTCTGTTATTTCTTCCTGTCTGACGGCCCTCTATGGCGAAGCATCCGGCGCTGCTGCTTTCGAACGTCTGCGCGCTACTTTGCGTGAATACCGATCCCAATTGCGCGGCAAAACAACTCCTCGTATCTCCGAGCGCGATTCCATTTTAATTACTTATGGGGATCAAGTCCAGGCGCCGGATGTTGCTCCTCTGCGAACTCTGGCTGATTTTTGCGAAACGCACCTTGCCGGACTGATCAGCGGGTTGCACATCCTGCCCTTTTTCCCATACTCGTCCGACGATGGCTTCTCGGTCATCGATTACCGCGCGGTCGATCCGGACCTCGGGGCGTGGGCCGATGTCGAACGGCTGGGCGGCCGCTTCCGGCTGATGTTCGATGCGGTCATCAATCACGTATCCGCTCATAGTGCGTGGTTCCAGGCCTTCCTGCACGGCAACCCAAAATATAAAAATTACTTCATCATCGTGGAAGGCGATCCTGATCTATCACAGGTTGTCCGCCCGCGTACCTTGCCGCTCCTGACTCATTTCGACACATCTTCCGGTCTCGAGCAGGTGTGGACGACGTTCAGCGCAGACCAGGTCGATCTCAATTACAAGAACCTGGCCGTGTTGCTGGAGATCATCGACATATTATTGTCTTATGTGGCTCACGGCGCGGAGTTCATCCGCCTGGATGCGATTGCCTATCTCTGGAAGGAGATT
This sequence comes from Chloroflexota bacterium, assembly GCA_021796315.1. The sequence continues at coordinate 12,119 of JAJYOH010000094.1, read as the reverse complement.
GGCACGACTTGCATCCACCTGCCGCAGACGCATCGCGTCATTCAACTCTTGCGCGCGCTGCTCGATGAAGTGGCTCCGCAGGTCATGTTGATCACCGAGACGAATGTGCCTCACGCCGAGAACATCTCTTACTTTGGCGATGGGCAAAACGAAGCGCAACTGGTCTACAACTTTGCGCTGCCGCCGCTGGCGCTGCACACATTTTATACGGGGGATGCCCGCACTCTCTCCGCGTGGGCGGCGGGACTCAAGCTGCCATCTGACCAAACGGCTTTCTTCAACTTCCTTGCCTCCCATGACGGCATCGGCGTCAACCCGGCGCGCGGCATTCTGTCTGATGGTGAAATTGAATCAATGATCGAACGGGTCAAGGCTCACGGTGGATTGGTATCTTATAAAAATGATGCCGATGGAATCCAGCAGCCTTACGAACTCAACATCAATTATTTCGACGCACTTTCTGATCCGCAAGAGAGTCTCGATAAACAAGTTGATCGCTTCATGTCCGCGCAGGCCATCATGCTGGCGCTGGCCGGCCTGCCCGGCATTTATTTCCACAGCCTGTTCGGTTCGCGCGGCTGGCGCGAGGGCGTGGACCTGACCGGGCGCAACCGCAGTATCAACCGCGGGAAGTGTCAGCTTGATGAGATACGGAACGAGCTTGCGGATAAAAATTCTTTGCGTTCAAAAGTCTTCAGGCGATATCGTCAATTGCTTTTGGCGCGCAGCAGTTCACCGGCATTTCATCCGCATGGCGCGCAGAAAGTATTGGATGTTCATCCATCCGTGTTTGCTGTTGAACGCATTTCACCTGATTCAAAATCAAATGTGTTATGTTTGCATAATGTCAGCCTGAAGCCTGTTACTTTCCCGGCAGAATACAAATCGACAACTGACCTTTTGACCGGGCGGCCTTTACCTGTTTCTGACATCGTGCTTGAATCTTATCAGATTTTATGGATGAAAATAAATTAATCTCGTCATTGCGAGGAGTGGGTTGGTCGGGTAGGCGGTGTTCGTCCGCCGTATCGAGACCAGCCCGGCGACATCGTGCTCGTAGAGCAAGCAATCTGATAGCAATGTTGGAGATTGCTTCTCGAAGACTCGCAATGAGATAATAAACTTACAGGTAACCACATGACACACACTTCACATCACATCGGTTTTATTTCAACCCGTTTCGCAGGCACGGACGGCGTCTCTCTGGAAACGCAAAAATGGGCGACCGTGCTGGAACGTCTCGGCCACCAATGTTTTTATTTCGCTGGCGAATGTGATCGAAGCGCGGACCGCTCCCAGGTCGTGCCCGAGGCGTTTTATCGTCATCCCGAAATTGATAAATTAAACCGGCAGGCGTATTCAGGCAGTTGGACGGTCACGGAGGAAGCGCGTTCCGCCCATCCTGAAATGCACCACTTGCGCAAGGATTTTTTCTCCATCTATGTGCGCCCGCCGCAAATGACGCGCCGCGTCAATGAATTGAAGGAATATTTCAAGGAAGAGTTGTATAAATTTGCCCGGCGATTCGATCTGGAAGTCCTTGTCGTCGAGAATGCAGTAACGATTCCGCTCAACCTGCCGCTTGGCCTTGCGTTGACGGAGTTCATCGCCGAGACGGGTTATCCAACCATCGCACACCATCACGATTTTCATTGGGAACGCCAGCGCTTTCAAGTCAATTGCGTGGGAGATTATCTCGCGGCGGCTTTTCCGCCAACCCTGCCTTCGATCCGACATGTGGTCATCAATTCGATCCAGGCTCAACAGATCGCTTCGCGCTACGGCGTGACCTCGCGCGTGATCCCCAACGTGATGGACTTTGACTCGCCTCCGCCAGATCCCGGTCCCTATGCGCGAACCGTGCGCGCAGACTTTGGCATTGGATCGGGCGAATACTTTTTTCTGCAGCCCACGCGCGTCATCCAGCGCAAAGGCATCGAACATGCCGTTGAACTCGTGCGCCGGCTCGAACTCCCCGCCAAACTGGTGATCTCGCACGCTTCAGGTGATGAAGGCACAGATTACGAACGCCATGTGCGCGAATATGCCCACCTGCTGGACGTCACCGTCCGCTTTGAATTCGACCAGGTGCAGGAAAAACGCGGCACGACAAAAGATGGTCATAAGATTTATACGCTTGAAGATGTGTATCCCCAGGCAGATTTGATCACCTACCCTTCAAGCATTGAGGGGTTTGGCAATGCCTTCCTTGAAGCTGTTTATTACCGCCGTCCGATTTTGGTGAACAACTATTCCATCTATGAAGTGGACATCAAACCCAAAGGTTTCCGGACGGTCTGGTTCGATGGGTTTATCAGCGCCGAAACATTGAAAAAGGTCAGGGACATTTTATTGAACCCTGCGGAGGCGCAGGAATGGGCTGATGGGAATTATCAACTTGCAAAAAGACATTTCTCCTTCACAGTCCTGGAGCGCCGTCTGCAATCCATACTTGCCGATTGTTTCGGGCAACAAGTATGAAAATCGCCCTGCTTCATTATTCGGCGCCGCCGGTTGTTGGGGGAGTGGAAAATGTCCTCGGTCATCACGCGCGTCTGATGATGGAAGCCGGCCATCAGGTGCGGATCATCGCGGGACGCGGCGGACAAGTGGACGCGCGCATCCCGTTCGTTTCCGTCCCATTGCTGGATTCGCGTAACGAACAGGTGCTCATGCTCAAATCGGACCTGGATGCGGGCCGCGTGCCAAAAGAGTTTGGCCTGCTCGTCGAGCGGATCGCGTCCCAACTGCGCGAAGCCACCGCCGATGTTGATATTCTCATCGCTCACAACGTTTGTTCATTAAATAAAAATCTCGCCCTGGCCGCCGCCCTCCAAAAACTTTCTGGAACGTATCGCCAGCCGCATTTGATTCTCTGGCATCACGATCTTGCCTGGACAACGCCGCGTTATCGCCATGAATTGCATGATGGCTATCCCTGGGATCTGTTACGCACAGCCTGGCCGGGCCTAACTCAAGTGGTGGTCTCAGAGTTGCGCCAGCACGAACTGGCTGATTTGATGGGCCTGCCGTTGGAGAAGATCACGGTCGTTCCGAACGGAGTGGACGCCGCCCGTTTTCTCAAACTGGAAGATCAGACATTGGGTTTTGTGAAGCAATTGAATCTGTTTGAAGCGGCTCCGCTTTTGCTTTTGCCTGTTCGCATCACGCCGCGCAAAAATATCGAGCTGGCTTTGCGTGCGCTGGCAGTTCTCCGGGAAAAAAATCCGCGCGCAAAGTTGATCGTCACCGGGCCGCTTGGGCCGCATAACCCGGCCAACGTCAAATACTTTGAACGGTTGACGAAATTGCGCGCCGAGCTTGGCTTGATCGGCTTGGCTCATTTCCTGGTTGAATTAACCGATCAATATCTGCCGGATGCGGTCATTGCCGATTTTTATCGCCTGGCCGATGCCTTGTTCATGCCCAGCCGCGAGGAAGGATTCGGCATCCCGGTTTTGGAAGCGGGGCTGGCCGGCATTCCCGTTTTTTGTTCCGATATCGAGCCCCTGCGTAAATTGGGCAGTGAGCAGGCTTTGTATTTTTCGCCGGATAGTGAGCCTAAAGAAGTTGCGGCTCTCATTAACAACCATTTGAATTCTCAATTAAGTTTTAAGTTGCGTGCACGCGTCCGAATGAGATATACCTGGGAAGGAATCTACATGAACATCATTGCACCTTTATTGGGAAACCGTTAGCCATGAAAAAGACCCGTCCATCGACTTTGTTTAGAAAGATCCTGGTGCCGGTGATTTACGGCTGCCAGGGCGAATCAGCGTTGACTGTTGCGCGCGCCATTGCCAGCAACAGCCACATTGTGCTGGTTGGGATCGTTCATATCCCCGAGAGCGACTCCCTCAGCGCGGCGGCTTTGCCTGCCAGACAAATTCGTAAATCTCTGCAGGGATTAAAAAATGAAGAGCGGATTCGCGTCCGTGAGCATGTGCGTGTCTCCCATACTCCCTGGAATGAATTGGTCGAGGCCGTTGAACAGGAAGAGCCTGACCTGTTATTGCTCGAGTGGCCTTGTCATTTTGCCGCTTTGCATACTACGCCCGCCGAGGTCTTTGCCCATCCGCCGTGCGACATTGCAGTTTTCAGCGGCCCGATTCCTGCCCAGCCAAAACGTGTCTTGATCCCGATGCGCGGCGGACCGTATGCCGAGCTGGCTTTGCGCCTGTCGCTCTCCACGGTTCGTGCCAACCGGGCAAAACTGACCTCGCTTCATATTACGCCTGTCAATGCGGGAATACAGGATGCGCCTTTCCGTGGGATCGATCGGGTCTTGAACAGCCTGCCGGAGGTCACGCGCCAGGAAATTGTCACCGATGACCCCGCCGACGCCATCCTGACCGCCTCGCGTCAATTCGACCTGGTTGTGATGGGCGCCACGGCTCAACCGGCGCATAAGTTGGATTCGATTGGCCCGGTGGCGGATCGCATCCTGCATGAAAGCCAGGTCGGCGTGATCGTTATCAAGACCAAGCGTCCGATGCCGGTTAACCTGACCAGCGAAGAGTCAAGCCAGACAGCCATCTCGGTGCTGGTCGATAAATGGTTTGCAGAGAACACTTATCATGCCGATGAATTCGATGACCTGAAAAACCTGCTCGATTTAAAACGCAAGCAAAATGTTACGATCAGCCTGGCGCTTCCGGCGCTGAATGAAGAAGAGACTGTTGGGAATGTGATCAGGACGGTCAAAAAGACATTAATGGATGATGCGCCCTTGCTGGATGAGATCATCCTGGTCGATTCTGATTCTACAGACCGGACGCGCGAGATCGCGGCGGAATTGGGCCTGCCGGTCTACATCCATCAATCCACATTGCCTCAGTATGGCGCGCGGCATGGCAAGGGCGATGCGCTTTGGAAAAGTTTGTATCTTACGCGCGGCGATATCATCCTTTGGATCGACACGGACATCGTCAATATCCAGCCTCATTTTGTCTACGGGTTGTTGGGACCTTTACTCGTCAGCCCTGAGATTCAATTCGTCAAGGGCTTTTATCGTCGTCCGCTTAAAGTGGATAATAAGATGCAGGCGGGCGGCGGCGGGCGGGTGACGGAACTCACGGCGCGGCCATTGCTCAACCTTTTTTATCCGGAACTTTCCGGCGTTATCCAGCCGCTCTCCGGCGAGTACGGCGGCCGGCGTACCGCGCTCGAGCAATTGCCCTTCTCGACCGGCTATGGCGTGGAGATCGGTCTGTTGATCGATGTCCTTGAAAAATTTGGATTGGGCGCGATTGCGCAGATTGATCTGCAGGAACGCATCCACCATAACCAGCCGCTGGAAGCGCTAAGCAAAATGTCTTTCGCGATCATCCAGACGGTAATGCACAAACTGGAACGGCGCTATGGATGGAACGCGCTGGAAGAGGTCAACAAGACCATGAAGCTGATCCGTTATGAACCGGGGCGTTTCTTTCTGGACGTTGAAGAGATCGCTGAACGCGAACGGCCTCCGATGGTGGAACTGCCGGAATATCGGGAGCGGGCCAAATAGTGACGCGCTTCATTCTCATCCGACACGGGGAGACCGACTGGAACATTGAAGGCCGCTGGCAGGGTCAAGCCGATGTCCCGTTAAATGAACGTGGCCGCGAGCAGGCTGTCCAAACTGCACATGCTTTGGACGATATAAAATTTGCCGCCATCTATTCGAGCGATCTCTCACGCGCGCGCGAAACGGCCGAAGCGCTGGCATCTGTTATGAAATTAAATGTGCAATTCGATGTGCGTTTGCGCGAGATCCATCAGGGCGAATGGCAGGGATTGCTCATCTCCGAAATTCGGGCGAGATATGCGGATGCGATCCGGCTGCGGATGATAGATCCAAGATCGGTTGTGCCGCCCGGCGGAGAAACAACATCGCAAGTGATGGAAAGGGTAGTGGCTGCGATTGAAGATATACGTCCAAAATATTTCGGACAAACTGTGGCTGTTGTTTCGCATGGGTTCGCGATCGCCTGTCTGCTGACGCATTATCGAAACCTGCCCATCGAAAGGGTTTGGGATTTGATACCTGGGAACGGCGGATGGCGGGAGATCGAAGTGGATAAGTAAAACGCAAAGATGCAAAACGCAAAATGCAAAATGCGAAGACGCAAAGTTCTTATTACCTTTGCGTCTTCGCATTTATGGATTCAATCAGGAATTATGCTGATTTTTTTATCTGTGAAATCTGCGTAATTTGTGGATTGCACTACACAAATTTTATTCTTCTCGCCGCGAAAGCGACCATTCTCAACAACAACATGCCGTGCTTCCAGCGCGAAATATTTGTGGAGCCGTAGGTGCGCTCGCGGTAGCGGATGGGCAGGTCAACGATCTTCAAGTTGAGCTTGGCTGCGCCGAAGATGAGATCGTAATCGCCGAAGGGATCGAATTCGCCGAAGTAATTCCGGTTGGCGGCGATCAGTTCGTAATCTTTTTTCCACAAAACTTTCGTGCCGCACAAAGTGTCTTTGATGGGCTGGCCCAATATCCATGAAAAAGCCAGGCTGAAAAATTTATTGCCGAGGAAATTCAAACCCTGCATGGCTTCCTTTTCCATCGGGTAGACAAGGCGCACGCCGTTGATGAATTCGCCTTTGCCGTCGCGCAGCGCCTCGTAGAAGCGCGGCAGATCTTCTGGCGGGACAGTCATGTCGGCGTCGAGGATCATCAGCGCATCGCCTTTGGCTTCGGCGAAACCGAGTCGAATGGCGTCCGCTTTGCCGATGCCGGTTTGACGGAACAACCGGCTCGAGGTCCCGGGATGAGCCGCCATTTCGCGTTCGATGGCCGCGTAGGTGTCGTCGCGCGAATGTCCTTCGACGAAGACCAATTCCATTTCGAGTCCCATCCTGGGCGTGCGTTCGAAGATGGCTTTGATATTCCCGGACTCGTTGCGCGCCGCGATGACCACGGAAACGGTCGGCTCTTTAACCGGCTCGGGCTGCGGGCGGGCGATCATAAAATTGGCGAGGGCAAATTCATTGAAAGGCCACAGCCGCGCCAGGAATTTATTGGCAAAACCGCCCAGCGGCAGCGGCCATAGAATTTCCTGCCAGTTGCGGATGGATTCAAAACCTGCGAGATTTAACATGCCGCGCAGGTCGGATGGCGTCAGCCAGTTTTGCGGAAGCATGGGCGCCGCCAGATTTAATTTTTGCGCGATGTTGAGAGATAACTGCCAGAACCTGCTGTAAAAATTAAAGATAATGCGCGTGGATGGAGTGCACAAATGACGCAATTGTTCGAGCGCGCGTTGGACATCCCACAAATCGTTGACGGTGTCGGAGAAAATGATGAAGTCGAATGGGCCTTCAATAGCGGAAAGATCGTGGGCATCGCCTGAAATGAATTCAAGGTTCGGATGTTTGGCGCGCGCACGCTCCAGCATGGATGCAGAAAAATCGAGGCCGAGTCCGCGTGAGGGGCGGAGCGAAGCGAGCAGGTCGCCTTGCCCGCAGCCAATCTCCAGAATCCGCTGCCCGGGTGTGATCAGGAAGCGATATATCTCTGCAAGTCGCCGGTGATACATTCCGCCCCAGCCAGTCCATGAATCACGCTTGCGCGCCACCGCATCCCATTGCGCAATGTGCGCTTGCTGGTAGGCTTGTCCGGCAGGATCAAAGAGAGGTTTGGTTTTCATTGCGGCCTGATTGTACGTGGTGAACGTCCATTTGCAAAGGTCTATGTTATAATTCAGTGACTGAATTTTGAATTATAAAGTGCTGTGCATGGAACAATCAAACGAAACCGATCGTGAACTTACTTTGCTTGAACACGTTGAGAATAACCCCGACGTGAATCAAGCCACGCTTGCCACGCAATTGGGCGTGGCGGTTGGTACGGTCAATTGGCATCTCAAACGGCTGATCGCAAAAGGCTACGTCAAAGTGCAACGCGCCGAACGCAAGAAATTGCGTTACATCATCACACCCGAAGGCATCGCTTTGCGCGCCCGCTTAACGGTGAATTACATCGAGCGTTCATTCGATCTTTACCGGAAAACCCGCCTGCGTGTGAAAGAGCATTTGGATGCCATCCGCACGGCAGGATTCACGCGTGTTCGCGTTCTCGGTGAGGGCGATGTGGCTGATATTTGCAAGCTCTCGTGCCTTGAGCAGGGATTCGAAATCGTTCAGGATGCGGATGCGCCCACGATCGAGGTCAGGGGTTTCAAAGTTGTGTTGAATATGGGAGAGCGTTCATGACAACGGATCGACATATTTTGATCACCGGCGGGGCGGGCTACATCGGTTCACTCCTGACCGCGGAACTGCTGAGGAAAAATTTCAGCGTGACCGTGGCTGACAGTTTGTTGTTCGGCGGCGAGTCGCTGGTTGCATTTTTGCAGCATCCCAATTTCCATTTCGTCAGAACCGATGTGACCGAGCCGCGTGCGGTGCGCGATGCGCTGAAAAAAGACTGGCCGAAGCCGGATGCAGTTGTTCATTTGGCGGGCATTGTCGGCTTCCCGGCGTGCCAGGCTGTTGGCAAGCAGGCCGCCTGGCGGTATAACGTCGATGCCACGAAACTGGTCTTCGAGCAGGCGTCCGTTTTGGGGGCGGAAAGATTCGTGTTTGCGTCCACGTACAGCAATTATGGCCTCGCCGCGGACGGCAAGCCGGTCACGGAAGAGTCGCCGCTGAATCCGCAATCTTTATATGCCGAGACAAAGATCGCGGCCGAAGAATATTTGCTCAAACAAAAAGATGCATCCTGTGCGCCGCTGTCATTTCGTTTCGCAACTTTATATGGCATTTCTCCGCGCACGCGTTTTGATTTGATCGTTAATCAATTTGTTTTGGATGCCTACACAAAACGCCAGTTGTTAATTTACCAACGCGGATATTCGCGCTCGTTCGTACACGTCAAGGATGTGGTGCGCGGCATCATAATGGGCCTGGATGCGCCGCAGGAAAAAATTCGCGGACAGGTTTACAACCTGGGCGCCGATGATGGCAATTACACCAAAGATCAAATCGTTCAGTTGGTGTTGAAACGCATGCCTGAGACGGTGGTGGATTATAAAGACCTGACCTTCGGCGGCGACATGCGCGATATTACGGTCTCATTTGCCAAGGTCAAACGTGAACTTGATTTTGACACCACGCTGACGGTGGATGACGGGATTCGAGAGTTGCTGTTTGCGTTGAAGACGGGTATCATCCGCAATCCGATGGATGAGAAATATCGGAATGCACAGTTCATAGTTCAATAATATTTTTGTCATTGCGAGGGCGTTTTGCCCGAAGCAATCTCCTTGCATTGATGGAGATTGCTTCGTCGGGAAATATACCCTCCTCGCAATGACGAGATATAAGGAGAAAAATCATGGCAGAAACTTTTTGGCAGGACAAGCGGGTGATCGTGACGGGCGGCGCTGGTTTTCTTGGATCGTTTGTGACCGAGAAACTAAAACAACGCGGCGCGACGGATATTTTCATTCCGCGCATCGAAAATTACAACCTGGTGGATTCAAACGATATTCGCCGCATGTATGCCGATAATTTAAAGGGCATTGACCCGAAGAACGCGGTCATCATTCATCTTGCGGCCAACGTCGGCGGCATCGGCGCGAACCGCGAACATCCCGCCGATTTTTTCTACGACAATTTGATGATGGGCGTGGAATTAATGCACCAGGCCTACAAGAATGGCGTTGGCAAATTTGTGGCGATCGGGACGGTCTGCGCTTATCCAAAATTCACGCCGGTTCCATTTAAAGAAGATGATCTTTGGATCGGTTATCCCGAAGAGACCAATGCGCCGTACGGCCTTGCCAAGAAAATGATGCTCGTTCAGGCGCAATCTTATCGTCAGCAATATGGCTTCAATGCCATTTTCCTTTTGCCGGTGAATCTTTATGGTCCGCGTGATAACTTTAATTTGGCGTCTTCGCACGTCATTCCAGCGTTGATTCGAAAGGCAATCGAAGCGAATGAACGCGGCGACAAGGAATTGCAAGTGTGGGGCGATGGTTCACCGACGCGTGAATTTTTATTCGTTGAAGATGCCGCGGATGGCATTGTCAGCGCGGCCGAAAAATATAACGGCGACCAACCCGTCAATCTTGGTTCGGGTTATGAAATCTCCATCAAGGATCTGGCCGAGATGATCGTCAGGATGACGGGCTTTCAGGGGAATCTGTCGTGGCAGACCGATAAACCAAACGGCCAGCCGCGCCGGGGTCTGGATGTGTCGCGGGCGAAGCAGTTGTTCGGATGGAGTGCGCAAGTCTCGTTCGAGGAAGGTATGCGTCGTACGATTGAATGGTATAAGAACAATCAGAAGAAATAATTCAAATGGCAATTCAAACCGTCTCACACGAACCGACTACGGTTTATATCAAACCATCCAAGGGCCTTGCGACGCTTCACCTGCGCGACCTGTGGACTTATCGCGAACTGGTCTTCTTTATGATCTGGCGCGATATCAAGGTTCGTTATAAACAAACCATGCTCGGCGCGGCCTGGGCGATCATCCAGCCCGTCATGACCATGTTGGTTTTTAATTTTATCTTCAACGGCGTTGCAAAAGTATCGAGCGATGGCGTTCCTTACCCGATCTTTTCCTATACGGCGCTTCTGCCATGGGGGTTATTTGTGGCTGCGCTCAACAATGCCAGCCGGTCGCTGACATCGAACAGCAACATGGTGACCAAGATTTATTTTCCGCGCCTGGTACTGCCGGTTGCTTCCGTGTTGTCGGGCCTGGTGGATTTTGCCATCTCGTTCGTGATCCTGATTTTCTTGATGTTCTATTACAAAGTCACGCCTGCCTGGAACATATTATGGGCCTTGCCATTATTCCTTTTGCTGGCGATTATTGCCGCGTTGGGAGTGGCCTTGTGGCTTTCTGCGATCAACGTTAAATATCGCGATGTGAACTATGCGCTTCCTTTCCTGACCCAGTTCTGGCTCTTCGCCACGCCGGTTGCTTACTCTGCGAGCGTGATCTCGCCGAAATGGCGGCTGCTTTATTCCCTCAACCCGATGGCCGGAGTGGTGAACGGATTCCGCTGGGCTTTGCTTGGAGCAGGCAGCGGCCCGGATGCGGCGCTATGGGTCTCGGTTGGAATTTCCCTGCTGGTCCTGGTGAGCGGACTTTTTTATTTCCGCGGCATGGAAAAAACTTTCGCGGACACGATCTAAGATGACAATTGCAATTCGCGCTGAACACTTAAGTAAAAAATACCGAATCGGCGCCGCACAACAGAAATTCCAGTATGGAATGCTGCGTGATGTGTTGACGGATACCATCACTGCGCCGGTTCGATGGGCAAAAGCAATGACACGCCGCTCGGATAATCCTCAGTTGCCAGTAGAGAAAAATTTCATCTGGGCGCTCAACGATGTTTCCTTTGACCTTGAGGAAGGCCAGGTTCTTGGCATTGTTGGACGGAACGGCGCGGGCAAGAGCACCCTGCTCAAGGTCCTGTCGCGCGTTACCGAGCCGACCGTGGGCACCGTCTCTGTGCGCGGACGCGTCGGCTCGCTGCTCGAAGTTGGCACAGGCTTTCATCCCGAATTGACCGGTCGTGAAAATATCTTTTTGAACGGCGCAGTCCTGGGCATGAAACGCGCGGAGATCGAGCGGAAGTTCGATGAGATCGTTGATTTCTCTGAAGTCGGACAATTCATCGATACGCCTGTAAAGCGTTATTCATCGGGCATGTATTTGCGGCTGGCTTTCGCGGTGGCCGCACATCTTGAGCCTGAAATCCTTGTTGTGGACGAAGTTCTGGCGGTGGGCGATGCGGAGTTCCAGCGCAAATGTCTCGGCAAGATGGGCGATGTGGCCCAGCAGGGACGCACGGTTTTATTTGTCAGTCATAACATGTCGGCTATTCTGCGTTTGACGCAGGAAGCCATTGTTTTGAAAAAAGGCCAGCTCATCAAGCGTGCGCCCACGCAGGAAGCCGTGGACTTTTATCTTTCGTCCGGGCTGGCCGAGACGGGTGAGCGCCTTTGGAGCGCGGATGAAATATCAGTTACGGCTGCGCCGTTTAAACCGATCGCGCTGCGCGTCAAGGACCGAAGCGGAAAGGTCGTGGATACCGTCCGCTCGCCCGAACCGGTGACCATCGAATGGGAATATCAACTCGACGCGCCCGTCACGGG
>JAJYOH010000093.1 GCA_021796315.1 Chloroflexota bacterium | reverse complement strand
TTCACTCTTCGAGTACTCCGCGGGCTGGGCGGTTAAATCCCGAACCTGGGACAACCTTTGAGATAGCTCGGCTGGCAGATGTCCGCGCTCGACGAGTTCGGCTTGGACGAGGCGCGGGGAGGGTAAATCAGAGGATGGGTCGCGGTCTGAATGAAGTGCAAGGAGTGATGTGAATCCCCATGCAAGGGCTTCGCGCAGAGGGCGCGTCATCTCTTCAGGGAAGTTTCCTCTGAGCAGAAGGTCAGCGAGGGCGAGTCGTTTTTCGGCAAAGGCTAATCCTTCGCTGGCGCGTTTGCGGCGGAATTCAGTGGCGTCGCTGACGGAGGCGGAAGGCAGGCTGGTGGCTTGCCAGGCAATGTCTTCGGGGGCGGGCGGCGCGGCGAGGGCAGGGATGAATGTCGTGAGAGAGTGGAAGCCCTCCGAGTCCATCAGGTGAAGCTGCGGCGTGTTTTCGATGTAATGTTCGGTGAGACAGTTTTCAACCAGCGGACGCAGCTCAGCGGGCGCGCCTGAGACGACGACTAATATTCCTTCGGTGGGGGCTTTGCGGACGAGCAGGATTTTGTTGGGGAGACGGTCAACCAGCAGGGCGGCAAAATCTTTGAGGGTGGGAGCGGGGGCTTCGACAGGCTCAGCCTGCTCGGGCTGAGACTCTGTTTCGGGTACGGGAGCAGGCGCGGTCGGAGTCAGATCGAGTTCCACCTCCACAGGAGTCTTGAGAAGGTCTCCCAATTTTTGCAGGAGGCTTTGTCCCATGTCTGCAAATTTGATCGAAGAGGGAGATTCGTCGGTGCCGAAGACGGTAGCGAAAACATTTTTCTTGGCAGCGAGAGTATCCAACATGCGCTCTTCGATGGTGTCTTTGGCGATGAGGTTGATGACCTGCACGGAAGAGGGCTGGCCGTGACGATGGGCGCGGGCGATGCGCTGTTCAAGCACGGCGGGATTCCACGGGAGGTCGAGGTTGATAACAAGGGAGGCGGCTTGCAGGTTGAGTCCCACGCCGCCCGCGTCGGTGGAGAGGAAGACGCGGCAATCGGGATCGTCGAAAAATTTCTGGATAAGGTCGCCGCGCTTGGCGGAGGGAACGTCACCCGTCAGCTTGACATAGCCGAGTCCGACGCGCTTGAGGATGGGTTCGGTCAGCGCCAGCATGGTTGCCCATTGACTGAAGACGACGGCCTTGTGTCCGTTGGAGGCAATTTCTTCGGTGAGGATTTCATCCAACTCGGTAAGTTTTGGTCCAGTCTTCTCGCTGTCTTTGAGAGGGATTTCCTTATCGTGAAGCGCGAGGGCATTGCAGATCAGGCGCATCTTGATGAGGTACATCAGGAGAAGTTCGCGTTCCTTGGGCGTGAGCGGACGGCGCTTGGATGCGGAGAGAAGTTTAGCGAGTTTTTCCCTAAACTCGCTGTAGGCTTGCCATTGTTTTTCGGTCATTTCGACGAAGAAGTTGTTGTCGGTGCGCGGCGGCAAGTCTTTGAGGACTTCGTCACGCGTGCGGCGAAGAATGTAGGGTTTGATGAGGGCGCGCAGTTGGTCAATGTTTTTGTAGCCGAGGATTTTGTAGGTTCCGCTCTCGCGCTTTTCGAGTTCGTAGAAACGGTCGTTGAAATGCCAGAGCGGGCCGAGAATACGCGGGTCGAGGAATTGGAAGATGCTGTAGAGTTCGTCAATGCGGTTTTCGAGCGGCGTGCCTGTCAGCACAAAGGCGTAACGGCTGGGCAGGGACTTGACCATCATGGCGGTCTTGGCGCGCCAGTTTTTGATGCGCTGCGCTTCGTCGAGGATGATCAGGTCGGGGCGCAGTTTGAGCAGGTCATCGAAGTCGTGACGGACGAGTTCGTAGTTGATGATCTTGAAGAAGGAAGAGTCGTTGTAAAGTTTGCGGCGTTCGAGCAGGTTGCCTTCCACGACGGTGACGGTCAACGAGGTGAAGCGGCGAATCTCACGCGCCCATTGATGTTTGAGCGAGGCGGGACAGATGATGAGCGCACACTTTATGTCGCGCATTTCCTTGAGCAGTGCCGCGGCGTCCGAAGGCAAGGTGCATGGCACCTTCTTCTTGATATGGGTATAACTTTGTGGAGAGAACGTCGAAGGTGCGGCGTCCGCGTTTGACCTGGTCGAGGAACCATTCTTTTTGCTGTTGGATTTCTTCGCGGTCCTGCAAGAGAGCCAGATGCTCAAGCACCGCTTCATTTACGCGGACGAGGGTCCTGTCTCGCGTCGGAAGCGACTCCATGGCTGACAGGAGGGTGGGCAAAGTCTGGAGCGGGGAACCAGCCAACAGTCCAGAAGGATCGAAATAGCAGGTGAGCAAATCCTTGACGGGTGCGCGGTCGGGCAATGGCAGGGCGGCGCGTACGGTCACATCCATGCCGTGATGGAGATAAATTTGAGTCCCACGCGGACGTTGCTCCGCGAGTTTCTTGAGTTTCTTCCCATGTTCCTTTTCAAGAGAAATCAGCACGCCTTCGATGTGCTTGCATGTGCCGATGAGATTGCTTTTATAATCGGGGCAGGTGCAGGAGTTTTGCAGTTCGTTCAATGAGCGGATCTCAACGCGGTAGGCGCGTCCCGAAACGGAGCTGACCTCGAACAAACTAAAAACGGGATGACCGCCTTTGTTGGCAATCTTGAGGATTTCGGCGCGGGCGCGTTCGCGTCGGCGTTCGATTTGTTCTTGAATATCTAAGGTCATAGGAGACTCCGCTTTTTTCTGGATTATACCTACTATGCAAAGAATATAAACGCTTTAACTGGGTATAACCAACCTAGCCGATACCATATATTGTGTTCCCTTGAGGTTACATCGCCAAAGCAATATTAGGAAAAGCTTGGGCGGAGGTGGTAAGTGCAGACATATTCAATCTCTTCAAAGGCAGTTTACCATGATTGGTAAGGCAAATGCGGGAACAATCCAGTCCACCCAAAATCAGACCCTGATCGCGGATTACAGGCGAGTAAATAGGAATTCGCCACTGGCAGCTTACAAATCGTGAGGGCTCTTGACAACCAGCTTGCCAAATTGGGTGACATGGCAAATAGATGAGTTTTGTCACTTGATTACGGATCAGGCTTGTTATATTCTAGATTTGATTCTTATCTACATCCTGCAGTATTCCCCTCCTCTATTCGAGGTTGCTGCGATTAATCGGGAGTTCAATGCCCGCCCACTGCGAGAGAAGAACACCCTTTAAGCCAGCCGTTTTTTTGTTTAATATTTAGGTTTATCACCCATACTCACCTGGTTGGAAAATATGAACCGGATTGAAAAGGAGAGATGCTATCGAAACGAAAGACCCTATGAATTGGCTCGTGCCTGTTTTCGGTCATGGTCATCGTGGCAATCATGGAATTACTACGATAATGGCATGGCAACATTTACAATACACCTAACTATATGATGACTACATAAGTTGATGAATTCCAATTGGTGACAGGCTAGACTTAATTGGATAAAGGAGAAGGGTTAAGATGAAAAAATCCTGGGTTATTCCCCTCATAGTCGTTATCGTGATTATCTGTCTTTGCGCCATCATTGCTGAGACAGTGTACTATTTCAAAGTGATTGAACCGGGCCAAGCGACCCGCATGTTGTTGTTTCCGAAACGCACTTCTGCTCCAGAGATCACTGTCTTTTCACCCGATTTTGGGGGCGGGTGGCGGGTGAATGACAACATACCCCTGCAGGCCGAAACCACGGGAACATCCCGAATCGTGGCGTTCGAAGTCTGGGTCGATGGTCATCTATTTGGGGCTCAAGATGACCTGCAACGGAACGATTTGAAGACCGTTTCCGGCACATGGCTGTGGCAACCGGGGACGGTTGGCCCGCATTCGGTCCTGTTTCGCGCGGTCGACGTTCAGGGACTGACCACCTACTCTGAGCTTATCCAGATCCATGCCGTAGAGGCAGTGGATGCCGTGCAGGCCGTTAGCCCAAAGAAAGGGCAGACGCTGGCCGACGTTGCGGCAAGTAACCAGGTGGATCTGGAAAAAGTAGAGAAGCTGAATCCAAGGATCGATCCAGCCAAGCTGCTTTCGCCGGATTTCCATATCTTGATTCCCCATGAACCTATCCCGGTCAAGCCTATCGACCTCTCGACGCTCCACGAGTATGAGATCCCGGCGGATACGAAAGGCGGCCTGCCCGCTGCTCCAACCCTGATCAAGGCCGAGAATCAGGGCGCCTGCGATGCCTACCTGGAATTTAAGGACAACGCGAGCAACGAGGATGGTTTCCGAATTTACCGGGCAAACCCCTCCATGAACAATTTCGCAAAAGTGGCCGATTTGCCCCCCTCCATCACCAAGCCGGTCACTTTCACCGACAAGGGGCTGAATATCAAGGGGAAATGGACCTACTATGCTGCGGCTTTCAACGGAAACGGAGAAGCCAAGAGCGTGCCGGCAACGCTGGAAATCACCGATCCGAGTTGTTATCCGAAAGAACCTGAAGCACCCGCAGGTGAAAATACGGCTCCGGTGCTGCTTGATCTTTCCGAAATAGGAATCATAACCGTCAACGAAAAGGTGGAACAGGCCTACATCTACCTGACCATCAACGATCAGACGAGGCGTATCCCCGAGGGGGAAGCCACCTTCTTCCAGGGATCGGGATACAAATTCGACCTGTCGAAGTACCTGTTGGCAGCAGCGGAAACCCTGCCGCCCACCACCAAGTCCTATCATATCAATGTAGAGCTGTGGGGCTGGAAGAATAACAAGCCCTACCTGGTGGATAGCTATACGAAGGATATTACGGACTTCACGATCCTGTTGGGATGCATGGTCACACCGGCGGATGCCTGTGAGAAGGATAACAGCCGGTGGACCCAGAATATTGTGATCCCTGCGGATGTCAAGCCGGACAGCGCGCAGTTCCGTTTCAAGCTGCTAGCCTTCAAACCATTTGACCAGTACACGGTCAGCATGATGGGACTCAAAACCCAGAACAACCCAAGCTGGTATGAGATGTTTGCACTCTACACAACTCAACTCGGCAAGCCGGGACAGCCCGCCTTTCAGCCCTACTATTTTACTGACAGCCTGGCGCCATATTTGAATGCAACGGCCCAGGATCCGGGCTTTCAATTCCAGAATTGCCTGGGCGACAAGGAATGCAAGTCTACTTTTTTTGGATTCGGATTTGAGAATGGCGGCTGGTTCAAGATGTACTATGAGATCCAACCCTGGCTCTATGGTCAGAACCCCCCGGCACCCGAACTTTCCAACCGGGTCTATATTATGCAGAAGGCGCCGCCCGAGCTGCCGGTGGAGCAGACCACCCCGCTGACGCCGCCTCTGCCTGACCTGTACCAGGTGGAGTTCCTCGACGCCACGTACACTCCGGCCAAGCTGGCCGACCCGGCCCTATGGGGATGCATTCGATACCTGGAGGCCGCGGACGGCTTTGCGAAAGATGACATCGTCTGCCCGCCGCCCATACCAAATGATCCCTGCAGCGAAAGTACCTGGAACCTGGACTGCGTGGGGCAAATGCTCACTGAAGAGGGGAAGATCATTGTCGATGCATACGAATATGTTGCCGGCATGTATGCCAAGGCGTTCGAAACGTTGATCAAGGGCATCGTCGATGTGATTCCCGGTTGCGACTCGTCTGACGCCTGCAAGTTCATCGTCAACAAGGCGGTCGAGGCCGCCTGGACGTACATGACCGGCCTGCCGACATCGCTGCCGGATAGTGAGGCGGTCCAGTCGGCCGGACTGGACTATGCCGTCGGGTATGCAGTGGATCAGACGGTCGCGGATCTGGTCAAGCAGAGCGGCATCAAAGACAAGCTTCCTGGAGAGACCGCAGAGTATTTCGATTCCAAATTGGAGGATTTGAAGAAGCTGCTAAAAGATGAGATCATGAGCCAATTGCTGGCCTCGAAACGCGGCAGCTCCGGCAACGTGACCATGACCTGCCAGAATCCAGATATCGCCAAGAGCAGGGGAAGGCTTCCGGTATGCCCCAGCGGCGCCTGGGAACCGGCTCCGGGTTCCCAAATAACGCCTCCTACGATCAAGGTCAAGATCACCCGCAAGCCGCTGACTCAGAACAACAACTACGGCACGGATGCCTCCACGGCCACGCCGCAGGAAAACTCAGGCTATGCGTTGAGGATCACCAGCCACACCATTAACACCTACCGTGTGGGGACGATCATTCCGGTGTATGGCGGATACGTGGAGAATTATCCGACCGAAAGCAGCCCCTGTACGAATGTGATCGAAGGAGAGGAAGCCAAGTATTGCTACTATGACAGCGTGCCAGTTCCCGGTTGGTGGCGGGTCGAATACCCCCTGGAAGCTGCCCCGTACAGGGACATCGAGGTCCCAATCCCCTGGATGCAGCCGGGGGAAAGCATACAATACAGCATTGAACTCAAGCCAAAGCAATACTATGCGGGGAAACATGAAACTTATATACACAACGCTCACGGAGATATCAACAAATGGGCCTTTGCCCAAGGGGACGACTGGGGCTACCTGTATTTCTTTGGAGAAACCAAACTGCATGCGGAAGAGGTGTGCCAGAGCAACATGCCCGACAAGATATACTGCGGATCCAGCGACGATTTCGCGCCGCCTGTCCCAACGAACCCTTGAGACTTTCATGATACGAGTTGAAGATAGGATCAATCCGTAGATGGCAAAAAGGAAAAATCGGATGAAAAGAATTCGTGCCCTGCTATTTGTCATAATGATGTTTTCTCTGGTTGGCTGTAACTTACCCCAGACGCAATTGTCAGAAGGGGCTGCGGGACCCTCCACTCCAACCGCTTGGCTGGATGCACCGCTGGATGGCAGCACCATACCATTGGCGCCCTACGAAGTGATTTTCCATATCGCCGATGCGGCCGGCGTTGCGCTGGGAGAAGTCAGTGTAAACGGCCAGGTGATTTCGTCGTTGCCGAACCCGAATGGTACAGAGACTCCGGCTACCTTACGGAGCATGTGGACGCCAACCAGCCCCGGCCTGTACACCATCCAAGTGAGAGCTCAAGGATCCTCAGGAAATTGGAGCGGATATGCATCTGCCCAGGTCACCGTTGGCGAGTTAACAGAGACAGTAAGCCCGACTCCTGTGATCACTTTTACCCCGACACCTGTAATTACATTTACTCCCACGCCAACCCCAACCGCCACCATCACTGTAACCCCGGTGCCTGTTCAACAGAGTATTTTCACTGGTTTACCGGTTTTCAACCCGGAGCAGGTCGATCTCGGCCGGGGATGTCCTGCAACATCCCTTACTGCGGAAATAAAGGTTACTTCCACCCAGAGTATTAATGTTGTTGTGTTGTTTTTCCGGGTGACAGATAATGGCTTTGCCGAACACACAGAGTGGGCCGACATTGGGATGCACGCCGCGGGATCAAATACTTATCGAGTTACATTCAATCCCTTCCAGGCGGGTGATTTTGCCTCCTGGCTTACCGCCCATTGGTCCGCCGGCTGGGAAGGCTGGCTGACCACCCAGTTCGTCATTCAGCAAAAAGATGGAAGTTATACCCGCTCAGATGTCTACAGCCAGGTTAAGATCGCAGGCTGTAATTAATATTTTGGAAATGCCGTACCTGCATAACAAAGTTTTGTTATGCAGGTACGGCGAACGGAAAATATTTTTGACCATGCTTCACGATCCTTGAATGGACTGTACACGAAAAACTGTCGGATTGTGTATATCCTGCCCACAAGGATTCATAAGGATATTATTTTCGGAAATATTACGCTCCCTGCTACTAGGGAGCGTATCTGTTTGCATAGGATGACGCTTAGGAACCCTATATAAATGTATAACCAGTCTCGCTGGCACCAAATATTGTATTTCCTTGCGATCACATCGCCAAAGCAATATTTGGAAAAGCCTGGGCGGTGGCGGCGGACATGGAAATAAGTGTATCACGGGCAGATGCAGACAGCAGAAGTTTTCATAATATACAATGACAAAATGCCAATTGTGAATGGATGCGAGTTTGTATGTGGCAGGTATAGACCAGTTCTTGAAATTGGATGCAGCAAGGGAAAGTCTGGTTCGTGCCACCGGATGCCTGTTTGGCGTGAATTGTTATCGTTGGAATAGGTGTAGGGTGATCATCGTGCCGTTTACAGGAGCAGGATTGGTATAGTCTCAGAAGCCAATATTCACACGTTTAGACTTGAGAGAAGAGACCACCAAGATTTCCACTTAGGAAGGGGAGATTGCCCAATATAAGGCTAGATGTTTGCGATTCCCTTGACAATTTCATATTCCGAGATATAATACTAACCAGTTAGTTAGAAAGGATAGGGAAAATGTCCGAACCTGGAAGTAGACGTGGCAGAACTCATGATGCCGAGGGCGCCCGCCTTGCAATTCTCAATGCCGCTGAGGAAGTTTTCGCAGAGCACGGTTTCGATGGTGCCCGCATCGATGCCATCGCAAAAGTAGCCGGCTATAACAAGAGCCTGATCTTTCAATATTACGGCGACAAGCTCGCTCTCTACGATGCAGTAATTCGTAGAGCAGATGAACAAACCCGCGCCATGCAAAACGACGCGCTGGCGACCCTGATGCGATCTGAAACGGAATTTAACTTGGATCAGTTCAAGCTGCTCTTGGGTAAGTTTGTAGGTTGGTATTTCGATTATCTGCTTGAACACCCGCATATCCAGCGTATCTATTTATGGGAAATGGCCGAGGGTTGGCAAACCATGTCCAGGGTTTTCACGCAACGCGATTTCGATGACATTGATGAAATTACTCCCGTTCTCCTCAAACTACAAAGCGCCGGATTCCTTCGTTCGGGCCTCAATTCCCTGCTTCAATTATCCACGGCGCTTTTTACATGCCCACTTTATCTATCCTTACCGCCCCTCTATAAAACACTGTTGCCGGGCACAGACTTTTCATCCCCTGTTGAACTGGCACATGCCCGCCAGTTTGTTATTGAATTTATTGTAAATGGGCTTCTCATCACGCCACCCTAGAAAGGAATTACCTGCCATGCTAAAACGCATCTGGGCCATCACACAAAAAGAATTCATTCAACTCTGGCGCCTTCCTATGGTCATGTTTGGGATGACGGTGGGCACTACGCTGGAGTTGGTCTTGTTGGCAGTTGCCGTTCACAACAACGTAACGCATATTCCGATGGTGGCGGCCGATCAAAGTCGGAGCGAAGCGAGTCGCGCATATCTGAATGCTTTCACGGACTCCGCCAACTTCAATATCGTCGCGCTGGTTCCCGATCAAGCAAGCGTGGTCCGCGCCATTGACAGCGGGCAAGCCAGCATCGGCTTGGTCATTCCCACAGACTTTGCAACCCGTGTCCAGCAGAAGGATGCGAATGTTCTTTTGATCGCAGATGGCTCGGATTCATTTGACGCACAATCTGCATACGGCAATGCCGCATCAATTTCACAACAATATGCCATCGGCTTGACTCGTCAGCAACTCAGCCCCTTAAATGCCCATATCCAAATTCTTTATAACCCCGATTTGCAAGACCTGTGGTTCATCGTGCCGAGCTTCGGTGCGTTTCTGTTATGGGGCATCGGGCTTAAGCTGACGGCATTTACCATCGTGGGTGAACGCGAGCGGGGCACCATCGAAGCATTATTGGTCACGCCGATCCGTCCCATCGAATTGATGATCGGCAAGATGATTCCGAGTCTATGCCTGGCTGTCTTCAATTTGCTGCTAACCTATTCCATCGGGATTCTAATCTTCGGTGTTCCGTTCCGCGGAAGCATTCTTTTGTTCTCAGCATTAGCCAGCCTGTTTGCGATTGGCACGCTCGGTATGGGGTTGGCGATCTCGTCGGTTTCTCAGAGTCAGGTGCAGGCGAATCAATTGGCAGTTTTGTTGAATATTGCCGTGATGTTCGTGAGCGGTTTTATGTTTCCCGCGTATGGACTCCCAGTACTCCTGCGCGCATTCGGTTATACCATGCCCATGACCTTTTTCCTGACGATTGTGAATGGCATTATCACGAAAGGTGTTGGACTTAGTGATCTATGGACTCCAGTAATATCGCTGACTTTGTTAACGATTGCAATTTTTTATGTTGGTGCTCGTCTGTTTAGGCAAAACCTGGATTGAAGGAGTTCGAATGCAACTGAACTTTCAACGTTTGAATGCGCTCATTCGCAAAGAGACCATTCAGATTCTGCGTGACCGCCGCTTCATTATGCTCTTTCTCGGTTTGACAATTGTCCAATTATTTGTTTACTCTTATTCCGCGTCTCGAACGGTCTATCATATTCCAATGGCGGTGGCGGATCAAAGCCAGGATCCAACCAGCCGCGCCTTCGTGCAGGCGCTGGTCAATTCGCAGTATTTCGATGTGACAATGCATTTGGAGGATGAGTCACAAGCAAAAGACGCGATTGACAAAGGCGAAGTGAAGGCCGCGTTGATTATCCCGCCTCATTTCGCCGCCAGCGTGAATCAAGGCTCCGCGAATTTTCTGATGCTGTTGGATGGTTCGGACCAATTTGCAGTGCGATCCGGATACAGCGCCGTAGGTTTGGTCGCGCAGAATTTTGGTTTGCAGATATCTGCGGAGAGTCTTGCGCTCAACGGAGCGATGTCATCAACGAATCATTCTCTGCCGATCACTACGTCGAGCCAAGTTCTCTATAACCCCGATATGAATGATAAATGGTTCGTCATCCCCGGCATCATCGGTATGATTCTGCAAACCCTTGCCGTTGAGCAAGCCGCCATATTTTTGGTGCGAGATCGCGAGTGGGGAACGATGGAACAAATCCTTGCTACGCCTGTTCGCCAGCTGGAATTGATTCTAAGCAAAATGATTCCATTATCCATTTTGTGTTTGCTGGCTTTTGGAATGAGTGTGGCATTGGGTATCTTCTGGTTTAGAGTTCCGTTCCACGGAAATCTATTCCTCTACTTTTGGCTGGCTTTGCTCTTTCTCGCCTCCTGCCTGGGACTTGGACTGGTTATTTCAACGCGTGCCACTACACAGTTTGAGGCGGAGGCGTCGAGCCTAATCTTCATGCTGTTTGGTTTGCTGTTGACTGGCCTCTTTTATCCAAGGACCGGCATGCCACTGATTCCACAATTGATTGGCGATATTGCTCCTCTCACTTATTTCCTGCGCATCTCGCGCGGAATTTACATGAAAGGCATCGGGCTAAGTTTCGTTTGGAGCGACGCCTTGATCCTCGTCATCTACACGTTGATCGTTGTCTTTATTTCGTCCAAGAGATTCAAGATGCGACTCGATTGAATTCCTAATGTCACCCTGAGCGAAGGGCCTCAAATTTGCAAATTAGGAGACTCTTGGGTCCCTGAGACCGCTTCCTCAAGAGTGACAAAATGTTCTTTATAAAGGTAAACAAATGAATCAATTTGCAATTTCAGCAACCAGTCTTGTAAAGGAATTTAAAGTCAATAAGCATGTCGTGAAAGCGGTGAATGGACTCTCTTTGCAGGTCGCGCCCGGTGAAACGTTCGGCTTGATCGGTCCCGATGGTGCGGGAAAAACCACGACCACGCGCGTCATCTTGGGTTTGTTATCACGAACGAGCGGCGAAAGCAATGTGCTTGGATTCGATTCGATGAATGATATGTATCAAATCCGCGAGCGAGTCGGTTATATCGCGCAACAATTTTCTCTGCCGCCGAATCTAACCGTGATGGAAAACATGCTCTTCTTTGCCGGGGTTCATTCGGTCAGCGCTGAAGATCAGAGAAAACGAATCCCAGAGTTGTTGGCATTCGCGGGCTTAAGCGAATTCGCGAATCGGCTCGCGGGAAAATTATCGGGCGGGATGAAAAAGAAATTGGCGCTCGCCTGCAGTCTGATCCACGAACCGCAAGTCGTCATGTTGGATGAACCGACGCTCGGAGTCGATCCCGTCAGCCGCCGCGAGTTCTGGAATCTGTTAGGCAATCTACGCGCCGAAAAAGGCTTGACGATTTTCGTCTGCACGCCTTATATGGATGAAGCCGAACGTTGCACACGCGTCGGATTGATTTACGAGGGCAAATTGATCGTGGATGATTCTCCTGCCAACATCAAGCGCATCATCCCCGGACATTTGCTGGAGTTCACGCCATCTGATTTTGCCTCAGCCCTGAGGCTTTGCGATCAAAAGGAGGGCGTGCTCGAAGTTCAAACGTATGGCGAGAAACTGCATGTCTTTGTAGATGATGTTTCAAAACGCAAATCGCAAATTGAGAACATGCTGGCGTCTCAAGAAATTACGTTCGATAATTTGCGCGAGATCGAAGTCAGAATGGAAGAGGCGTTTATCAGTTTGATTCGCCGACAAAAAGAAAGCGTTGAGCAGAATGAGATGATCGGAGATGTCCGATGAGCGCCGAACTGTTCGCAACACAAAACTATGAATCTCCCATCGTAGTTCAAAACTTGACGAAAAGTTTTGGTGATTTCACCGCGGTGAATAATGTCAGTTTCAATGTGCATGCGGGCGAAGTGTTCGGCTGGCTCGGTCCGAACGGAGCGGGTAAAACCACCACAATTCGAATGTTGCTTGGATTGATCAAACCGACATCTGGCGATGCGTTTGTATTGGGTTTTGATTCCGCGACACAAACCAAATTAGTTCATGCTCATGTCGGATATATGTCGCAACAATTTACTTTGTATAACGATCTGACCGCCGCACAAAACATTCGCTTTTACGGCGGCGTTCACGGCTTATCTTCGGATGAACTGCGTCAACGCATTACCGAAATTATTCAAATGGCTGGATTGGAAGGACGCGAAAATACATTGACCGGCAGTTTATCTGGCGGCTGGAAGCAAAGACTCGCATTGGGTTGCGCGATTGTCCATCATCCCAAAGTGGTCTTCCTCGATGAACCGACCGCAGGCGTTGATCCAATCAGCCGCCGACAATTCTGGGAATTGATTTATCAAATGGCGAAGAACGGCGTCACAGTTTTGGTGACGACTCATTACATGGATGAAGCGGAATTATGTCAACGCGCGGGCTTTATCACTGGCGGAAATTTGGTTGCGCTTGATTCGGTTGGCCGACTCAAACAAACGCAAATGCGCGGTCAAGTGCTGGAGATCAATGTTTCTGATCCTGAAAAAACGGTGCGAATTTTGAAAGCCGCTCAACAAAGCAATCAACTTCCACTCGATGAAGTGGCTTTATACGGCGCGCAAATCCATGCTGTCGTGCCGGACGCTCAAGAATATAAAGATGCAATTCAAAAATTGCTCATGAATGAAAATATTCGCATCAATTCCATCGAATGGATCGCGCCAACCTTGGAGGATGTCTTTATCTCATCCGTTAAAGAGCGTACCTCGGTCAATTAACGGCTTGCGCTTCCGCAAAAGCCTCGAAATAAATATATACAAATTCAAGGAGTTTCAACATGCTGAAAAGAAAGAATCTCCCGCTCATCATTATCATCACCCTCGTTGTAGCCGTTGGACTTTATTACGGGATCAGTGCGCTGAATGCCGGTTCGAACGGACAACTACAGGCCTCGGGTAGTATCGAAGCCGTCACTGTAAATGTTTCGCCCGACTTGGCAGGCAAGGTTATGGAAGTGTCGGTTGACGAGGGGCAAACCGTTAAAACTGGTGACCCGCTTCTTCATCTCGACAGTACGCTGCTTCAAGCCCAGAAGCAGCAGGCGCTCGCAGCTCTGGAGGTTGCCAAGTCGGCTGCCGCAACCGCAGATGCCGCTTTGGCTGCTGCCC
>JAJYOH010000591.1 GCA_021796315.1 Chloroflexota bacterium | reverse complement strand
TCAATCCGCAGGCCGCGCAACAAGCCGCATTATTTCCAGAGACAAGTCCATTGCTGGACGAGCTCGGCGCGGTGGATGTGAACTCGCTTTCGCCCGTCGAGGCTTTGAATAAGCTTTTTGAGTGGCAGAAAAAATATTTGCGATAACCGCAACAACACCAATTAAGCAGTCTTCTTTGAGGACAAGTATAATAGTTCAGCAAGACGCAAAAACACTTTACACAACTTGTTCGCCTGAGGGATCGATGAACATCATGAGGAATGAAGATCTACATGGTTTGATAGGAGTTTTTTCCAGCGCAGCATTTTGCTCGTATAGTTGGTCAATAATTATCTTCTTCTGGAATCTCTCCTCTTTCTTATTGCAATGGAGCGCAAGCGACATCGTCGGTTACGTGGCTTATCAATTGACATTCGCATTGGCAGAAAGTTTAATGGTTACATTCTTTATTGCCGCACTTGGGCTAATCGTCCCCCAAAAATATCTCAGGCGTAATATTCGAGTATCAGGCGCTGCACTAGTTGCCGGATTTGCGGTAAATTCAATTATCTTCAAGGAACGATATGCCCTGATCTATGCGCTGGCGGGGATGTTTTCGACAAACAATTTCGCGGCCAGCCAAATTGTCATAAACGTCTGGGTAGCCTGCCTGATCATTTTACCCGTTGGCTTTGTGATGATCACAAGAAACAAAAAAATTGAAAAGATGATCAGCAGTTTTGTGGGGAATCTATCCATTCTGGTTGTTCCTTATGTACTCTTAAGCCTGATCGGAATCCTATTGGTTGTTTCCAGAAACATTTTCTAGGGAGCGCACATGAGGCATCATTGGGAAATATCACGGCGAGATTTCTTGAAACTGCTCGGAGCCACGGGATTACTCTTCCCTGCATCATATCTGTTGCGTTTTACCACCGCGCAAAGCCAGATGGAAAATAATCCCGCAAAGCCAAATTTCATCATTCTGGCATTCGATGCATTGTCAGCACGGCACATGAGCTTATATGGGTATAAGAGAAAAACAACGCCTAACATAGAGAAATTTGCCAAAACATCCACCGTATTCCGCCAACATCATGCCGCGTGCAATTACACAAAGTCGAGCGTAGCATCATGCTTGACCGGTGTTCTTCCCTGGTCCCACCGTGCGCTGGGTTATTACAGCTCGCTCTTAAAGTTCTACGGAAACGCCAACATCTTCGGCGAAATTACACCTGACTTTTACACAAGGACCTACACAGAAAACATTCTGGTGCTGACCATTCTGAATCAGCTCGCCGCCTATATAAGGCAGAACAAGCACATGGATGATCTAGCAATTTATAATGGCGGTAAATTGACAGGCATTTTCAAAAACGATTCTTCGGTTGGGTTTTACGCGACCGAACAATTGAGTCAGAATTTTTCAGGGACAAGCGATTCATTGTTTATAAATCCAATTCTTGATATAGCCCAGAGCTTAACCTCTTCTGCAATACTTCAAGCCAATGCAAAATCTTACCCTTTTGGACTCGTTAATAATCAGCACGGCAATTTATTCAAACTGGAAACCGTAATTGATTGGATCGCGCGGAGCCTCCCATCGACGCCACAGCCTTATTTGAGTTATTTTCATTTATTCCCGCCGCATGAACCTTACTCCCCACGTGCTGACTTTGCGGGCATGTTTTCCGGGGATGGCGTACAGTTGATCGAGAAGTCTACAAGCTTTTTCTCACAAGGCTATACCCAAGAACAACTGCACTATCAGTGCGAACTTTATGATGAGTATATCGCCTTCGTGGATTCAGAATTTGGTCGTTTATATGGAATGCTCCAGGAAAATGGCGCTCTCGATAATACCTATTTGATCCTGACATCTGATCATGGTCAGCTTTTCGAACGAGGGATTCATGGACACGGCACAACTCTTTACGAGTCGGTAATCCATATTCCGCTCATCATCCATGCGCCCGGGCAAAATCAAAGGGAAGATATTTACTCGCCCACAAGCAACACAGATATTGTACCAACCATCTTGCAGTTGACAAATCAAGACCTGCCCAACTGGCTGGAAGGGATGCCCCTGCCCAACTATGGCGGAACAGAGGATGCTCAGCGGATTATCTTTTCTATGGAGGGGAAGGAAAATCAAAAAATGAAACCGCTTACCAAGGCCACCTTTAGTGCAATCCAATGGCCATATAAGCTAATCAACTATCGCGGCTATCCAGGCTACGATAATGTTGATGAGCTTTTCGATCTTGACAACGACCCTGAGGAACTGAATAATCTTGCCGCGTCTCGCCCATCCCTTGTCACCAACCTAAAACATAAACTGCAAAGGAATCAAACGGTCGCAGAGCAAAAAGCCATTAGGGTTTCAATTAAAGCAGAATAATATTTCAGAGAAAGTGCATTTGTTATGTTCTTGCATAAAACCGTTCTGAGCTGTGCAAACAAGCTGCTGAATTTGCTGCAGACAAGAAATATTTGAAGTGGAGGGCAATGAAAAATTTTCGCGCGCCGTTGCAGGAACAAACAGGCATCCTGATCGCGATGCTGGCCATTATCTTCGGCGGATGGGTTCGACTCTTTCCAGCGTCCATCGCGGGATTTCCAATCAATGACGGCGGTTTGTTCACGGTGATGATTCGAGCCATCCAGGCCAATGGCATGAAGCTGCCAGCCTACTTTCAATTCAACGGCCAATCGATTCCGTTTGCTTATCCGCCCTTTGCGTTTTATGTTGGTGCGGTTCTCTCAAATGCGCTTCGTCTTGATGCGATTGACATTATCCGTTGGTTACCCGCGATTATTTTGATCGGAACAATCCCCGCGTTTTATTATCTTGCAAAAGCAATTCTGAACTCTTCTCTCAAAGCCGGGCTTGCCGTGTTGGCGTTTGCATTTACACCGCGCGTCATAACCTGGACAGTCATGGGCGGCGGCTTGACGCGAAGTTTCGGTCTGCTTTTTCTCTTGCTAACACTGGCGAGTCTTTATCGCTTATTCAATACACACAATAAAAAATACCTGGCATCGTCCATTCTTTTCAGTGCGCTCGTTGTCTTGGCTCATCCAGAAGCCGCGCTTCACACGATTGCGCTTGCGCTTCTCTTTTTGATTTTCAAAGGCCGCAGCAAAGACGGAATAATCAATGCTCTCGTCGTTGGATTTGGAACGATTGTGGTCACAAGCATCTGGTGGATTCCGACTCTCATTCGCCTCGGCCCGGATCCGTTCCTGGCCGCCGCGCAAACGGGCAGTCAC
>JAJYOH010000092.1 GCA_021796315.1 Chloroflexota bacterium | reverse complement strand
GATCATTTTGTTCGGCAAGGGAATTTTGCACTGGAAACTTCGCAACGATCCGCGCGTGATCGTCATGGAAGAAACCAACGCGCGTTTCGTTGAATCCCTGCCGGAGAAAATTTCACTGGTCACGATTGACGCGTCGTTTATTTCATTGAAAATAATTCTTCCAGTTGTAAAAAAGTGGTTCTTTCATCTTTCGTCTTTCGATGATGAAGGAAAGATGAAAGATGAAATAGGCGATATCGTGGCGTTGATCAAACCCCAATTCGAAGCCGGGAAAAAAGATGTGGCGCGCGGCGACGGCGTCATCCGCGACCCGGATATTCACAAACAGGTTTTACGCGATGTGCTGACCTTCGCTCACGCTGAGGGTCTTGCCGTGCGCGGATTGATTCGCAGCCCGCTCCTGGGGCCGAAGGGGAATAAAGAATTTCTAACCCGGCTGACTTATCCGGTAGAAGAGGGCGCGACTGAAATCGATTTTGAACACTTGGATGTTGAAAAGTTATAAACTTCGTCTGACGCTGAATTCAGAAAACTCGCCTGTCGGCGTTTCTTCCTCCAGGCGCGATTCGTTGACGTGCGCACCTGCGGGACCCTGTTTCACCAATTTTGCAAATCTTTCCACAGAACTTCGCTCCCCCTCTGCAACAACTTCAACAACGTCATAACCGACATTCCTCGCCCAGCCGGTGATGCCCCCAACCTGCCGCGCATGATATTCCACGTGAGCGCGGAAGCCAACGCCCTGCACGCGTCCCGTGACCCACATGTGAATGCGGATGATTTCATTTTCCGGCATTCTTCCTCCTCCCGATTATGACAGCCAACGCGCTCCAAACAGGGACGATCAAAACCAGCGCCAACAAAATAATGTACGGCAGCAAATTACTCAGAGCCACGCCGGCCACGTTTTGCCCCAAAGCGGATTCGCGCCAGCGCGTATCAAGCTGGCCGAGCGGCGTGCCGAGAGCGCGCATCGCACCCAGATCACAGTCGAGGCCGTCAGCGTAGGATTGGGTCAGTGCATTCAAACCGGTATCGCCATAAGTGGAGCGCAGATAGCGGACAAAAGATTCAGATTGAGCATAGGCCAGAAAAGCGCCGCCGCTGTCAGCCGGGAAGGAACCGCATAAGTCCGCGAAGGGCATTAAGGTATTATTCTTACTTGCCTGCGTGAGCGCGTGGGCATAATCCGGGTTTGGATAAAGTTCCGCCATCGACGCGATACCTTCGTTCAACCATGCAGGCAAGCGGTTATATCCTGCCTCGCCGATATTTCGATATAACATCACGTGCGCCAGTTCGTGCGGCACCTGTCTTTGCAATTCAATGGTCTGCGTATCGCCCGGCGTGACCGAGACCATCACCACCCCCAGCGCCGGATCAGCATGACCGGCGATCCATTGCCTGCCGCCAAGCGTCAGGGCGCTTTGCAGATCAGCCGCGTTGGCATATACATATATGTCCAGCGGCGAAGAAGCAAGCGACACATTCATCATCTGGCTTATATTTTGCAAGCTCACGCGCGCCGCATCCAGCGCAGCATGACCGAACGCGTCATCGCCGTTATACCAGTGCGCAGTCACAGCTCCATCGTTCACGGACTTCCATGCGAAACGATTGTCTTCGTAGCGAAAATAATAGGCGGCGCTTGTGGCAGTTTGTCCGCTTGCGAACGTAACCTGATAAGAAAAAACAATGGTGGCAAATGGCGGCAATACATTCTGCGATGCGTCATATTGAAAAGATGTTGCGCCATCGGGATTGATGGTCAATGGTTCGACGCGTGTATTCTGCTCGTTGACATCGCGAAACGAAATGGTGGCTTGTGTGATCGGAGAACCGGATGTGGAAACAAGCCGCGCAGTGAACGTGATCTGTTGTCCGAAATTGTACGCAACGCCAGGGCTGACCACATCGAATCCGCCCTGACCTTGAGACGGGCGCGTGAACCCAAAGCTGATCAACGCGAGAAGAAAGAAAAAAGATAGTGTGCGTGTTCTTCGCATTGTTACCTTCCCAGATAAAACAACAACGGCGTGAGCGTCAGCGGACTGAGTATCGTGCCGACGAAAACCATGGCAGTCACCAGCGATGTATCGAGGCCATATTCGGTCGCCAGCACTGTGTTCATCACCGCAGCCGGCATCGAGGCTTCAACCACACTTCCCTGCCGCGCAACACCCTGCAAACCGAATGGAACGGCGAGCAATAACCCGATGGCAGGCCCGGCCAGCAGACGCATTGTAACGCTCAGTCCCACCGCCTGGAAATTACGCGACCATTGAAACCGCGAGAGTTCCAACCCAAGCAGGATGACCATTACGGGAATGCTGCCATTGGCGGCGAGCTCGACCGTGCGGGCCAGAGGGATCGGCAAAACAAGATGAAAACGGTTGAGCAGGGCGGCCACAAGCACCGCGTACATTGTTGGGACTTTGAAGAGTCCCAACAATGCAGACTTGATGTCCATGTGGCCAAGCGATGCGATCAGCACGCCAAAAGTATTGGTGAGGATGGACACGGTCACATAGCAAAGAGTTGCAAATGCCAGGGCGTCCTTGCCGAAGGCAAATGAAACAAGCGGCAGGCCATAATTCCCGGTATTGCCGAAGACCGAAGTGAGCAGGATCGCCATCAGCACGGGACGGTCAAAGCGCAATAATTTTCCAAGTAACAAGGCGAGCAGTCCCGTTGCAAGACAGACCGTGGCAGTAAAACCCATCGTGAGAAATATGTCGCCAGACTTAAGTTCAGTATGTACGAGCAGATTGAAAACCAGAATTGGACTGAACACATAAAAGACCACACGCCCGAGACTGCGTGAATCGATTGAAATGGTTTTGCCAAGCAAAAGGCCCGCACCGCTGAGCAGCAGGATGGGCAGGAGGTTATTGGCAAAGGTTGTAAACAGCTCGTTCAGCGGCATGGGGATATTGTAAACCGCAAAGCATGTAAAAGCATATATGCCGACCCTTAAATAAAATTCGTTGCGAACAACATTTCTTGTTCGCAACGAATTTGTTGGAAAACTTTGCCCCGAACTTTTTCCATGACCTTATCGGTAATTATTCGTCTTCGTCTGGTTCTGTTTCAACAAGCTCATCGTCGGCATCCAAATTCATGAGATCGAACTTTGCCAAGTCTTCGGTGAAGAACAGGTTTTCAAGAGCATCTTCAAGAAATTCCACTTGTTCATCGTCTTCACTTTGGTCGATCAGGTTTTGAATATAAATGCGGACATCTTCGCCGCCGACCTGTGAAAGCGACCAGATGGCGGCCGCGGCGATGTCATCATCGTCTTCGTCTTCCAGCAATTTAAACAAAGCCATGCGGGCAGAGTCCAAACCCAGCTCACCGGCAGCCTCGACCGCCGCAAGACGCACGATTTCAATTTCATCCAACAAGCTGGAAAGAACATGATCTTCCCAGCGTTCATCAGCAGAACGTCCCATCGCGAACAATGCACTCGCCTGCCAATCGGGATTCTCGCGATGATATGCCGACTCTATCACCGTGATAACTTCAGGGCGGGACGAGTAGCCAAGCGCTTCGAGCGCGTTGCGCCGCACAAGAAGTTGATCGTCGCTGTTGACTTTTGCCAGCAACGCATCTTCCACTTGACGTTGAACCTTTTCGCTGATTTCTTCAAGCTCGCCCAACTCGACATATTTTCCCAACGCAATCGCGGCTTCGGCGCGCGTATCTGCATTGTCATCGCCCGTCAGGATTTTGATAAAGACGGGAATAAGTTTTAGATCCTCGCACTCATCCAGCAGACGGATGGCGCCTGCCCGCACTTGCGCGTCTGCGTCGGTCAGCATGGTGCGCGCGAAATCGTCAAACGAGACGAGGGTGTCGTCGTCAGCCAGGGAATGAAGTTCCTCGAGCAGGAGCCGCTTGCGTTCCGGTTGGACGCGGGGCCAGGCTTCCATCAAAGTTTTGAGCGAAGCAGGGTCGATATCCGAAAGCTGTTGAAGGGATCGGCGCGAAAAATCCTTCGAGCCATCCAGCAAGTCGTCAATTATTTTTGGGCTGGGTGATTTTTTTTCGGTCATTACGGCAGGTTGGTAATTGCGGGATTAACAAAATCCATAACGTTGACGTAGAGCATGAGGAGCAACAAGAGCGCCATGCCCACAGCGTTGATTCTGTTTTCCCATTCAGGCGGGATGCGGCGGCGAATGATGAGTTCCGGTAAAACGAACAAAATGCGCCCGCCGTCGAGAGCAGGGAACGGGAACAGGTTGAGCACGCCAAGGCTGATGGTGAGCGCGCCGATCAGTTGAAGCGTGAAGAAGGTGGGTGTCGGCGAAGATGATGATACGGGCGCAGAGGGCGTCGATGCAGCCGGCTCGCGGCTTTGCACGTCTCGATTGACAGCCTGTCCAAAAAGATCATAGATGCCTTTGATGCCAATGATGCGGCCTTCCTGCGGATTAACCTGGCCGCGGATCATTTGAGCCGGGAGCAGAACAAGAGCACGCGCTTGTAAATACACAGCCATTGCGCCGTATTGAAGTGATTCGGTGATCGATCCTGACTGCACGATGGCCGGTCCCATCGAGATGCCCAGCGCGCCCTTATCAGTCGGACGGCTGCTCAAAGGTGTGGCTGTAAGTGTAAGCGTTTCTTTACCGCGATGAACAGTAAATGCAACCGGCTTATCAAGGTTGGCATAAATGATGTCGTGCAATTGAGTTGCATTCGTAATGGTTGTGCCATTTACAGCGGCAATTACATCATCAACCCGAATACCAGCTTGCGCCGCTGGAGAATCCGCCAGCACCGCGCCAACTTGCACCTGGTTGTAATCGGGCACGCCCATCTGGTAGAACAAAAGGCTAAAGACCACAATGCCCAACAGCAGGTTCATGATCGGCCCGGCGAACAAAACAGCCAGCCGCGTCCACGGACTGGAAGCGGCCAGACCGCCCGGAACAGAAGGATCGTTCTCGCCTTTAGGCCGCACAAAGCCGCCAATCGGAAGCCAGTTGAGCGTAAACTCCACGCCGGGATGAGCCTCGGTGATCACATCGGTCAACTTGACACTGCCGGAATGCTCGCCTACAACTACCTGTCGCGCCGTCTCACCAGCGGCAACAGTGTGCGAGTCGAGAATGCGGCCCGTTTCATCCACATGGATTTCACTTTTCTTTAGCGGATCATTGGTGTTGTTTTTCTTTTTTTCTGGAGAGACTTCAGTCCATTCCAAAGTCCGCAGGACAAACTGGCCATCCACTTGGTCAGCGGTCAACTTCAACTCACGATTGAGCACCGCTGACCAGCCGAAGGGCAGGCCAAACGTGCGCGGGACCACCAGCCGCTTTCCGCTTTTTAGAATAATGTAGCCTTTTTCGCGCCACATCGTTAACATGCGCGGCGGCAACCCAAAGCCAAATTCTTCGACTTCTACTTTCAAGAGCTGCGCCACGATAAAATGTCCAAATTCATGGATAAAGACCACGCCTGCGAACACAGCAACGAAGGCTAAAATAGTTAAAATAGAAGTATTCATTTATTCACCTGAGTTTGATTATATCTGGTTTAAATGAGCGGCAGATGAACAGGTATCAACGTCGTTGCGAGGAAGGCGTTCTTCCTGCCGAAGCAATCCCCATTTCAGAAAGAGGAGATTGCTTCGGCAAAAAACGCCTCGCAATGACATGCTGAAATTTATTCCTCAATCACTTTTGCCGGACCGCCAACGCGCGCTGTGAGGACATCTTTAACGCCCGCAATCTTATGCAGACGCGCAGTGATCTCGCTTGCGTCTTTTTCGGGACAAATAACGTGGACATTCGCCCCGGCATCCACCGTGTAACAAGCCGGACTCCCTTCCCCGCGCCATCCCCGGACGGCTTTCATCACTGCCATCGAAGCTGGCTGCCAATAATGCAGGGCAGGCGAAGAAGTCATCATCACGGCGTGCATCATGTCTGAATCCAATTCGACGATGGAAGCCAACGTACCAAAGTCACGATTCAGAATCGCACGCCGACACAAGTCGAGTCGACGAGGCGCGTCGGCCACGCGCGCGGCTTGCAGCGGACTCGTCCCCGCGATGGCATGGCCTTCGGTTGAACCGGTTTTTTTATGAGCAGAACTGACAACAGCAATGCAATCAACCAATGCCCAATGCTCCGGCGGCGCAATCGAAAAGGCAATCGAATCCTCATCGCCTGCACCGACCTGCCATTCGACAAATCCGCCGGGGATGGAACGCGATGCCGAGCCGGAACCGCGCCGCGCCAGCCGCGAAAGTTCGCGCTCGTTCAAATCCAGACCGGCGGCTTTGCTCGCCGCTAAAGCCAGCGCCGCAAACGCTGATGCCGACGAGGCAATCCCCGCGCCAGACGGAAAATTATTCTCGCTGAGAACTTCTGCACGCTGATCCATTCCAGCCATACTGCGCACCAGATCGAGCATCGCGCTGACGCGCTCCAGGCCGGGGACATGAACCGGCTTCTTGTTTAGAAACAATTTATCGGTCCGGATGGGTGCGGAGAAAGAGACAGTTGTCCGCGTCAACAGCCCATCCAGATTCATCGAGATGGAACCGTTGGACGGGAGTCGCAAGGTGTTGTCGCGGTTGCCCCAATATTTGATGAAAGCAATATTTGGATTTGCCTGAGCGGTGGCTGAAAGAGTTTTCATATCGTCTCGACTTGCAAATTGATGGGCAATTTTAGAAAAATGCCAACTATTATGGCCCTTTTTCTTTCTTTGATGGCAAATGGGTTGCGTAAAAATACTGTTCTCTTGTGATTACATCGCAACTTATAATGTTTTGGGGAAACAAGTCAAGTTTACCATGTCCATTAATGGAGAAGGCGAAAAAGAAGACTTGATGAACACTTCATCAAGTCTTCTAGATTTGGCGATCCTGACGGGGATAGGACCCGCAGAGCGTAACTTTTTGACCAACTAATGATGAGATGAATTTTGCGTCTTTTTGAGCCGTTTTTGTTCCAAAGACAGGCGGATTTTATGCGGGGTGATGAATGTTGTCAAGGAATTGATAGGGGATTTTGTTAAAGTCGAGACAATTGTTTACTCAAGAGACAGCGGCGAACTGGCTTGCATTACAGAATTCGAGCAGATGACATAAGTAGCCGGGACAATCCTTTTTTGCGTTAATTGTGGAATGGCAAAACGCCGCAAAGAGAGCGTTTCTCCTATATTCTGGTTTCTTAGGACACTTTGTTGGACGGCTAGGCCGGATTGAAGACACAACCAATTCTACAACTACTTCCCGCTGTACGTTTTTACACGATCTGGTGATGTGTTGGGCCACAAGTCTTAAGAGGCGACAACCTGATTCATCAACTGCTGGAGTTTTTCCAGTGTGCCGGTTTCGGGTAACGGTGTAAAGATCATGAGTTTGAGATCGGGCGCGGCAGGTACTTGCAAGGTTGTATGCTCGAACATTAGATACCCCACCAATGGATGCTGTATGTCTTTTCGTGCATCGGCTCGACCGCGCACATCGTGACGGGGCCACCACGCACGAAACTCAGGACTCACGCGCTGCAAATCAGATATCATGCGTTTGAACCATTCTTCATGAACACAACGTGCACAATCAGCACGGAATTCCGCCAGTACTTTCTGTGCTACCTGCTCCCACTTGGGGTTATGTTCCTGAATATTGGGATCAGCAAAAATACGCCAGATAACATTATATTCGTAGGGCGGCACTGGTTTCGACAACATCAAGACATGTTCAGCGGCGCTGTTCCAGGCGAGATAATTCCAACGACGACCAACGATATAGGCTGGAAAAGGATTGAGCGCGTCAAGTACACGGCGCAATGCAGGACTTACCTGCTCGTCCGGTATGTGTGTTTCGACAATGGGTTGCTTATTGGCAAGTAAGAAAAGGTGTTGCTGTTCGTCGGGTGTAAGTTGTAGCGCATCAGCAATATTTTGGAGCACTTCCTTTGAAGGATGTGTATCGCGCCCTTGCTCCAACAGGGTGTACCAGGAAACGCTTACGTTCGCGAGTTGGGCCACCTCTTCGCGCCGTAATCCTGGGGTGCGTCGCCTCCCACCCCGTGTCAGCCCAACTTGTTCGGGCGGGATGCGTTTACGTCGAGTGCGTAGAAAATCCGCAAGATCCTGTCTGTATTGTTCATCGCTCATCGTTCTCGTTGTTCCTTGTCCTAATAGTTTCAATCATATGATAAAGAGGCTCTGGTTATACAATAGCCTTCATATTATATTCCCAAGCGTATCACATATCATAATCATGGTTATTCAAACAGGAGACAGAGGAGATATTACATGGTATCGAATGCAGCCAATCAACACAATCATCTTCCTGCTACAGCCGCAGGAACATTCGCTATGGCCAAGGACCTGGTAGTCACCCGCATGGGGTACGGTGCGATGCAGTTGGCTGGTCCGCACGTATTCGGTCCACCCGCGGATCGCGCCGCCGCCGTGGCCGTACTGCGCGAGGCTGTGACGCTTGGCATCACGCACATCGACACCAGTGATTTCTATGGCCCGCATGTCACCAACCAGATCATTAAAGAGGCTTTGCAACCCTATCCGGACGATCTGCACATTGTTACCAAGGTTGGAACACTGCGAGATGCCAAAGGCAATTGGCCCAGAGCACTGGCCCCCGATCAGCTACGCCAGGCCGTGTACGATAACCTGGATCACCTTGGGTTGGATGTACTCGATGTTGTCAACCTACGTGTTGGCGGATTAGAAGGTCCCGAGTCAGGCTCGATCGCCGGGCCGTTCAGTGTGCTCGCAGAGTTGCAGCACGAAGGACTGATCAAGCACCTCGGTCTCAGCACTGTCAATGCCGAGCAGATTGCCGAGGCCCAGACAATCGCGCCGGTTTTATGTGTGCAGAACTTTTACAATATAGCCAACCGGGGCGACGATGATCTGATCGACTCTCTCGCCGCACAAGGTATCGCCTATGTGCCCTATTTCCCGCTTGGTGGCTTCTCCCCGCTTCAATATGATAAGCTAAGATCAGTTGCTGCTCACCTCGGCACCGCGCCCATCGGCGTCGCACTGGCGTGGCTCCTCCAACGCTCACCAAACATCCTGCTCATCCCCGGTACATCATCTGTCGCACACCTACGCGAGAACGTTACAGGTGCCGCGGTAACTCTTTCTGAAGAGGATATCACCGAACTGAACAATATTGTGCACCAAGGCAAATAACTTCCACTGGACATCCTGTCCTGGCTACTATCTTCATCCATGAATATTACGGGATATTCGCATCACTGGAATAAGGTCCTGGGGAAGTTCATGTGTTAAAACAAAACGGACCCGCTACTTAAATTGAGTAGCGGGTCCGAACTTCTGCGATCCCAACGGGGATCGGACCCGCAGAGCGTAACTTTTTGACCAACTAACGATGAGATGATTTTTGAGCCGTTTTCGCTCTAAAGACAGGCGGATTTTACGTGGGGGTGATGGAGATTGTCAAGCAATTCATGTGGGATTCTGTTAAGATCGAGACAATTTTGGGAGGATACTCTGGCGCTAGGATGACGGGATGACCAAGCGGAATTTTCCCCCTTGCGATTGCTGGGGCGGTTCGATAGCGCGTTCCAAGGTGATGAAGTCAAGCCCGTAACCTTTAAGCATTCTAGTCAATTCAGCGTAGAGAGCCTGCCATTGGCGATCCTGCTGTGGCTGGTTATATATTGCCTGATAACACAGGCGGATGCGCAATGTGTGGGGCGATGTCTGCACAACCTGGAACAATTTGATTCCAGGCATGTGATCGATCAGGGTGACGAACAGCAGCGGCGGGATGCTCACATGCTTCCCATTTCGAGTTGTAAACACGAGCGCATTGGCGGTGCGACCCTGAACACGAATGGCCGGGCGCGGATTTCCACAGGGGCAGATCTCCAGCTTTACCAAGAGCCTGTCGCCCAGGTCGTAGCGGATGATGGGTTGTACTTTGCCGACCAGATTGGTAACCAGGACCGTATGCGACATGATACCCGAGGGAACGGGTCGGTATTCAGCATCCACTGGCTCTAGGATGACTACATCATTATTGACGTGATACCAACCCTGTGTGCAAATCGAGCTGGCAAATGGATTTTTGGTGGAACCGTACATCTGGTATGGCTGGATGTGAAAGATTTTACCGATTTTTTTGAACTCCGCGTCGCTTAATTTTTCACTCATCACCTCGATGAAGAACGGACGAATGTGCAGGTGTCCCAGTTCCTGTTGGCTGGCGAGGAGAGCAACCATGCTGGCATAGCCCATGATTAAGGTCGGCTGGAACTGGTTGAGCTGCTTGACCAGTTCGGCAACAGGCATATGAACAGAAAAAGCCTTGATGCGGTTTTTCCAAAAAGGACTGGTCTTTTGCATATAGTGAATGCCGGATAAAAAACCGAAATGCCCACCCACGGCAGTGATGGCTGCCATCCGGATCCCGCGCAGGCCCAACTGGAGCAGACCTCTTCCACCCAACCATGACAGTTTAGCTTTCTAGTTGATCTTCGCGCTGACGGCCGTTGTGGTTTCGTCGGTGAGAAAAATGCCCATCTCGCCTGTCGTCCCGGATGTGATTGCCAAGTGATACTTGCCCAGGAAAGGCGCGCCGATCAAGCTGGGGTCGCTGATAAACGCACGGGCTTTTTCCAACGTGATTCTTGGGTCTGTGACCCAATCGTCAAAACGCGTCATCAGTTGTTTCTTGCTGGTGATGGGCAGTTGCCGGATCGATTCAATCTCGTCGGGGAGTCCGCGATACAATTCACGATAGTAGGGGGAACACGTGCGGGCAAATTGGATTAGTTCCAACAGTCGCGCGCGTTGTTGTCTGTCAATCCCATCCGTTATGTGTATATGGGAATTCAGTATGTGTGTCTGATTGCTCATGTGATCTGTCCTCTGATTTCTACGTTCATTAATGAAAGCAACTCTGTGTTTGATATGCAGTAGTATGTTGCATGATTGTTGCGATCCTGTTATAGTCCATCCTTAACGCCAGAACAATGAGCAGATTTTGCACAATGTTGCATTATGCGACACAAGTGAGATTATGTTGCCGGAACATACCGATTTACGCATTCAACGGACGCGTATTTTACTTTGTAATACGCTGATCAACCTGATCGCTGAAAAGGGATTTGATGCCATCAGTATGAAGGACATCGCGGAGCGAGCGACGATCAACCGAGCCACTTTTTATCGCCACTTTGAAGATAAATATGCGCTGGTAACATATATTTTCAAAGAAGCCATCGCACAGATGTTCAAAGAAGTAGGCCCGGCCGAGAAGAATATCGAAATTCTGACCGATTTTGACACTGCCGCCGAGGATCTGTCCAGCGAAAAGATGCGCGACGTCATCGCCACCTTGGCGCGCTTCTTTGAATATTTTGCAAAGAACGAAAAGCTGTATCGATCGCTGCTGGGGAAAACGGTAGCCCGTGGTTTTCGACCCAGATGAGCAATTACCTTTCTATGATCTGGCTTCACCGTCTCCAGTCCGCCAACCTTCAGCAAAAGAAGAGAGAAGGGGCACCTGCCCTGTCCGCTGAAATGGTGACTGCATGCTTAGCGCGTTCGGTGGTTGGCATGATCATCTGGTGGCTTGAGAGCGGAAGGAAAGAAACGGCCGAGGAAATGGCGACGGGGTGCCTGTTATTTATTGCATATGGGTACTACCATGCCTTAGGAATCTAGATTGGAGCCAGGAAATTTGAAGAAAGTTAACCCATTTTGTTGTGCAATACCTTCACCAATTATTGGCTAGAGCGTGTTATGAACTTTGGTCAGGGGATGATAGACTCGTGGCATGGAAAAGCGAAGATATCCGAGCGATGTGACGGACGATGAATGGGCTTTCATAGCTCCTTACCTTACCCTGATGAAAGAAGAAGCGCCGCAACGAGAGTACAGTCTGCGTGAGGTCTTCAACGGTTTGCGTTGGATTGTGCGTGCGGGAGCCCCATGGCGCTTTATGCCAAGCGACCTGCCGCCTTGGTACACAGTCTATCAACAATCGCAGCGCTGGATCCGAGCTGGAGTCTTTGAGTCCATGGTCCATGACCTGCGAGCCCTCTTGCGGCTGGCCAAAGGACGCAAGGAAACTCCGAGTGCGGCGATTTTCGACAGCCGCACCTTGCAATCGACAGTGGAAAGCGGGGCGCGCGCCGGTTACGATGGTGCGAAGCGCAAAAAAGGGAGCAAAACCCATATGGCGGTGGACACCTTGGGCCATTTGCTGACTTTGCATATCACCCCGGCTAACGAGCAGGACCGAACACAGGTTGGAGAATTGGCACAACAGGTGCAAGAAGTCACTGGGAATTCGGTCGAGGTCGCCTTTGTCGATCAAGGTTATACTGGCGATGAGCCAGCCCAAGCCGCCGAAGATCAAGGCTTGCGGTTGATCGTGGTAAAGTTGCCCGAGGTGAAGAAGGGCTTTGTGCTCCTGCCGCGGCGCTGGGTCGTCGAACGTAGTTTCGGTTGGATGGCTCGTTTTCGCCGCTTGGCGCGCGATTACGAACGCTTGCCTGAAACCCTTGCCGGTCTCAGCTACCTGGCTTTCGCAATCATGATGGTTAGGAACTTCGTTCATCTTATGGCTTTTGTCCTATGAATGTTCATAACACGCTCTAGTTGTAGGGTGTGTTCGCTTTTGAACCTACCTGTCGTGTCTACTTCGTTCATCCGCCAGATATTTTCGAATGTTCACATCACTGGAACGGGAAGGTGGGGGAGCCGATGAGTTAAAACAAAACGGACCCGCTACTCAATTTGAGTAGCGGGTCCGTACTTCTGCGATCCCGACGGGGATAGGACCCGCAGAGCGTAACTTTTTGACCAACTAACGATGAGATGAATTTTGCTTCATTTTAGGGCATTTTGCATTAAAGACAAGCGGATTTCACGTGGGGTGACAGAGATTGTCAAGCAATTGATGGGTGATTTTGTTAAAGCCGAGACAATTGTCCACTCATGAGACAACGGCATGCTGATTTGTGCCACAAAATCCGGCGCATGACTAAGTAACCACCACAGGCCTTGACATGTCCACCCAGATGAAGCCCTCTTGTCAGTCGTCGAGGATCGACAGATCGAGTTGGCGAATGCGCACGGGATCGGCGATCACATCAATTTCTTCAATTCTCCTGCCCGTAATCTTAAAAGTCATTACCAGGAGTAATCGTCCGCGCGGTGCCACAACGACTCCCACTCCTCCGTTCACGAGCGCCAGTTGTGCAAACCGAGCGCGACGTGACTCAGTGAATGCTTGCTTTGCCACGGTTGCCGCACCACGGGTCTCCGGAGCCGCGCCGGGTTTCACAGCCGAGCGGTCGGCTCGAACGATCACCTCGGGGTCAAGCAACGCGAGAAGCGCCTCGAAGTTGCCCTCGCGCGAGGCAGTCAGGAAGGCATCAACGACTTCCCGCTTGCGGGCGAAATCCGCCCCGCGAGCCATATCTGCTCCATGTACCCGGCGGCGTGCACGGCTCGCAAGCTGCCTTGCCGCGGTTGGAGAGCGTCCTACAATGAGGGCGATCTCGTCAAACGGTACAGCAAACATGTCATGCAACACGAACGCGAGCCGTTCGGCGGGAGTCAGCGTATCGAGGACCACGAGCATGGCGATGCCAACCGAGTCGGCTAGTACATGTAGGCGTAAATGAGTAAGAAGTTAGGCAACGAGAGCCTTGCCCTGATAAGTCCATTTGAATGGTTTAGCCATCGTTCGATTGTAGTATTCAATGAAAGCCAATACCTTTCGTTTTA
>JAJYOH010000590.1 GCA_021796315.1 Chloroflexota bacterium | reverse complement strand
GTTCAATTTTTGATTTCCCCTCCCAAAGCGGACATCCGTTCCTGTCCGCGAGTCCGCGACAAAGCCCGTTGACCAAATCCCCGCGCGCATCCTCAAGTTCATCAACCGCGAAGGCCGCGAAGTACGCCAAGAAAAACAAAAGAACCTTTGCGCTCTTTGCGTGCTTAGCGGTTCAATTTTTGATTTCCCCTCCCAAAGCGGACATCCGTTTCTGTCCGCGAGTCTGTGACAGAGTCCGTTGATCCAAATCCCACGAACGCACCCACATCCGTGCATCCGTTTCAAATCCGTTGAGTGCCCATCCGTTCCCGCCCGCGAGTCCGCGACGCGAAGCGGTCCGTTGACCAATTCCAGCACCATTGACCAGCCTCGCTCCAGCATGGACTCAGCCAAACGTCATCTGCGAACCAACACTATTCTTCCAGCAACTTTTCTATTTCACTCAGTATTTGGGAAAGAGTTGGCTCTTGTGTGGCAGATAATGTATCGCGGGAACTGCTATGTTTGTGATGCGGATGTGTGCTGATTTCAGGATGATGAGGCGCATTGTCATAACGGAAAATCCTTTTGCCGCCCTGCATGAAAATGTATGCGTAATGCACTTTGACTGGATACCCCAACTCAGTGCTGACCACCAGGTTCGTTTTCATATAATCGACAACATGCAATTCCGCTTGACTTTGCTTTTTCAATAGCAGGTTTGGTAAATCCTGACTTGCTGTAAATAACCCCAGTACTTGCGCCCGTTGATCGTATTTCATCTCTAAATGTGCCAATATCATCTACGTTGAGTTTCTTCGTCTTGTGGTCTTTGCAACTAACCAAAATTGATATGGGCCAATGCCCACCAAATTTTGCATTAATCCAAACGTCACATTGGCGTGGCGTTCCTGTATCGTGGTCTGGCACCTTATAATCGAACAACACTTCTGCATCCAAATCGAGAGTGTTGGCAAAAGCATAAACAGCTTTTTCAAACGCCAAGCCGTGCCTTTGTTGCTTCATAGGTAAATTTTACTCCTTTGTGTTCTTTGCCTGTCTAGGGATTCACCAATCATTGAAAATCTTCCTTCTCATCCTCCCTCGCCACCTCCCCGCGTTCCATCTTCCTCTTCAAATACTCAGGCCACGCGCTCACACGGCTTCGTCGTCCGAC
Source organism: Chloroflexota bacterium (assembly GCA_021796315.1). The sequence goes on along the minus strand of JAJYOH010000590.1, from coordinate 2,107 downwards.
GACAAGAACGTCAGGCTCGCGCCGTGCTGCATGAGAATATCACTCGCGCCCGCCCAGGCTGCCAGGCACGATAAACATGATATATTACTTATAGTATTCTTGAATACAGAAACTTTCCCCCGCGGCGGTGTTTCCCAATATGGAAGGTATTAACGAAAGGATTTAGAAATGACCACTGAAACTCAAACCTCCACTTCATTTTTTGACCAACCGAATGTAGAAAAAGGACAGATCGGAGTCGCGGACGGGATCCCATTTGGCATCACCCACGTCACCAATTCCCAACTGGGCATCGGCGGCGCATTCGGCACATGGGGCGAAAGCTACGACAACCAAACCCTGCCAGGCTTGCTGGAGCAACGCCTGGGGCGGCCAGTTCCGCCGGAAGAAAGACTGAATCTGTCTGAGTTGGGATTCGTCAACCGGCATCACGTCCAATCCTTATCCAAGGAACAAAATACAGATTTGGAAATCGAGATCGGCGCTCGCTTTTTAAGCGAGGCCGCCCGCGCCTGTGGATGGGATCCGTCAGAAGTGGACGCCGTTCTGATCGGTATGAGCGCGCCCATCTCGGACGATTATCTGGATCGCATCGCCCGGGCCGCAGGTATCTCTGACAGCGCGCTCAAGGTATCCGTGCATAAAGCCTGCGACGGCTCGGTAGCCAGTCTGCACCTGGCGCTCAACCCCGATCTGCCCGAAAACACTCATCTATCGCAAAACATCGCTGAATCCCTGCGCGGCAAGAAAGTATTGGTCGGCGGGATCGAGGGCCTCAGCCGTTTCCTGAATCGTTCGAGCGATACCAACGCCTTGCAGCTATTTGGCAACGCGGCGGGCGTGATCGGCGTCATTCCCGGGCAGACCATGAAATTTCTGGCGGGCGCGTCGCGTGAAGCCTACGATGAAGAGGGCGTTCTGCAAGTGCAAATGAACTACCCGCACTCCGCATTCAGATCTGACGGCAGCTTGAACGTGGATGTGACCCAGACCAGCGCCACCAACATCCGCATTGCAGGCTTGATGCACGAACCGCACAACGGCACATCCATTGTGATGGCTGGCCCGATGGGCATGGTCAAACTCTTCGTAAGGACCGGCGTGCAGGTGGTTAAGGACGTGTATCGTTCGTATCAGGGCTATCTTGAGCAAAAGGGCATTGAAGGCAAAACACTGGCTGTGGCCATTGTCCACCACGCCAACTACAAGATCAATAAGCTTAAGGAAAAACATTTGCAGAACGACGGCATTTTCCTGAAAATGCCCTGGCTGGTCAGCGAGTTTGGCAATGTCAGCGCAGCCTCGAACATGATCGCCTTCCTGCGGCAGCTGCCACAGTTGAAACCCGGCGATCACATCTTGATTGACGGCTTTGGCGCCGGTACTTATTATGACACACTGGCAGTGGAGTTAAGCGGCTAAAAGAAAGAGACGGTCATTTCCAAGGTGACCGTCTCTTTTTACATTATGGCGTCGGTGTTGGCGTCGAGGGTGTATAGAAGATCGGCAAAGCCGAAACATTGACGCCTGGATCTATCTGCAAATATTCATACGGCATCCAGCACGGATCATGATATATCGGGTCGCGCACGACCCACCAAGCACTGATATCGCCGCGTCCAAGCAATTCAACGCGCGTGCCTTTCTGGATGGCGCTGGAAACTTCATAAACATGACCTGGCCCCAACCAGCACAAGGTTGACGTGGTTACGAGCGAATTCTGAGGGCCAGATGATGTCATTGTAGCCGCGGCAAGCGGTGTGAAAATATCTGTCGCAGACGGGATGGGCGCTGTGTTTGCAGACGCAGTAACAGACGGCGTTGCCGCGCCCGCTTCAAGGTCGGGACTGGAAGCGGAGGCCGTCAAAGCGGCCAGGGTCTGCGCTACAACCGTCCCCAGCAAATCCGGCGTTGAGACACCGCCCATTGGAACGTCCAAGCCACAGGCCAGGCTGGCCAACGCCAGGACCAAGCCGCCTGCCATCATTCGCCACAAACGAGTCCGCATGCTGCCTCCGTTCCTTGAAATACAAAAGTAGTAGCCTTTCAATAAAGCGGGGTGTGGGGTGTTTTTGGTAAATCTTCCGAAATATTATAAACGGGATTA
>JAJYOH010000589.1 GCA_021796315.1 Chloroflexota bacterium | reverse complement strand
CGTCCCAGTTGCGAATTTTTTTATCGTAAAATGGCGAAGGATCTTCGGGTTTTGGATTGCGCACATCGTGGACTGTGACCATGCGCTTGCGTTCTGAGTCGAATGGTATTTCGTTTTCGCGAGGATAGGCATCATTAATATCAACGTGCAAAACGCCCGCCTTGGCAGCAGCGACAATCAAGGCTCCTTCGGTCGGGTCGCCGACCACGCGATAAGTCTGTTGCATATCGCTTGCGCCGGTGACTTCAAGTTGTGAGTCATTGTTCAAGACGCCCAGCCAGAGGGATGTCAGCGCAGCGGGATAATTGGCAATCTCAATAGGCCTTTGCTCGATCGTAAATTCGCCTTGCGGAACATAACCCGTGCCGGTTACTTCAATGAATTTTCCATCCGTCCACAAGCGTGTGACCGTCATTTCGTTCTGCGTCAACGTGCCGGTTTTATCGGAACAGATCACAGTCGCCGATCCAAGCGTCTCAACGGAAGCCAGCTTGCGGATTAGCGCGTGGCGGCGGATCATTTCGCGCATCCCAAGCGCCAGGCTGATTGTCACAACGGCGGGGAGTCCTTCAGGCACTGCCGCGATGGCCAGGCTGATGGCGATAATAAATACATCCGTGATTTCTTTCAGGTTTTCTTTTATATAAGCGAGAGGGTTTAAGAACAGGTTCCCGATGTTGGTGTAATTGATCAAGGCAACAACGAATACAACCGCCACCAGGAACAAAGCCCCGATGCTGAGCGTTTGCCCCAATTGATCGAGACGACGCTGCAAGGGCGTTTCTTCGGTTTCCACGTTTTCCAACATGCGGGCGATCAGACCTAATTGGGTGTGCATCCCGGTGCTGGTGACGACGCCGCGTCCGCGCCCGTATGCGACGAGAGTGCCCATGAAAGCGGTGTTCTTTCGGTCGCCGAGCGGAACGCTTCTTCCCAGGACTGTGGCCGCGTTCTTCTGCACCGGCAGGGACTCGCCTGTGAGCGAGGCCTCTTCGACGCGCAAGTTGACGGCTTCCAGCAGGCGCAAATCTGCGGGAACATAGTTTCCGGCTTCTAGGAAAACAATATCACCAGGCACAAGATTTCGCGAAGGGACAGTCGTGCGATGTCCGTTGCGTAAAACCTGTGCATCAGGTGCTGCCAGCCGTTTCAATGCGGCCAATGCTTCTTCGGCTCGTCGTTCCTGAATAATGCCCAACAATGTATTCAGTATAACGATTGCCAGAATAGCTGAGGCATCCACCCATTCGCCAAGTAACGCTGAAATAATGGAGGCTACGATCAACAAGATCACGACAAAATTATTTAGCTGGTCCCAGAGCGTTGCCAGCAGGCCCGGACGCGGGGCTTCATGTAATTGATTGTGTCCGTATTGGTGTAAACGTTGTGCGGCCTCTTCGGAAGATAAACCATTATCATGCGCCTCGAGATCGCGCAGAACATCCTCTGTGCCCAATGCATGCCAGCCTTTTTGCTCGATGCTTCCGATATTTCCTATTTTTAGTTCAGTCGACATTAAAATCTCCGCTAAAGAAGTGGGTGAAGAAAAAAGACCACCACGAATATTCGTGGTGGTCTTGCCAACGCTTGGAAGCGCATGGAATGCCGATGGCCTTTCGACCAATGATATGACGACAATCCATCCTGCAATTAAGGAGCGCAGGCGGCTACTCCCCAACCAAAATTGAGTGTATTCTCATGGCAGGCAGATGTCAAGTAAATAAATACTCAAAATTCTTAACCGAAATCATTCGGGACCGATGTGCGCACCGGCCTGGATCTCGGTATTCTTCGGAATTACCACCACGCCATCGCGGACAAACCATTTCTCAGCGTCAATTTCCGTGCCGCGCGGGAATGGCCGGATCACCACACCCTCAGCGATGCGAACATTCTTATCCAGGATCGCGCCTTCAATATCACAATTGGGACCGACGCCTGTTGGAATTGAGGATGGACGCCTTCCCGGATCATAATAATCCGCCCCCATCAGAATACTGTCTTTGATTTGGGTTCCGGCCGCAATCTGACTGCGGACACCGATTACCGAATGAGTGATCTTGGCTTTTTGGATGCGGCAACCATTACACAGGAGAACATCCTTTAATTGGCTGTTATTTATGACACTCCCAGGCAGGTAGCGGACATGAGTATAGATCGGGAATTTGGGATCATAGAAATTAAACGGCGGACTGGAAGACGCCATTTCCAGATTTATTTCATAAAAAGAGCGGATGGTTCCAATATCGCGCCAGTATCCATCAAAATCAAAGCCGTATACTTTGTGTGAGTGGACAGCCTCAGGAATGATATTGATGCCAAAATCATCATGGCTGGGATGATAAGTCAGCAGATCAATCAAAACTTTTGTATTGAAAAGATAAATGCCCATCGAGCCAAGGAAGGGACGCTCAGGATCGTCCCGGCTGATAAATCTATCTTGAGTTTCCCGGTCCTGCGGCTTTTCCACGAAATCGGAAATTCGGCCATCCGATTCGCATTTCAAAATACCCAGACGGGGCGCCTCTTCGCGCGGAACCGGGTGAACGGCCACCGTTAAATCGGCATCATTCTTCCAATGATATTCGGCCATTTCAGCATAATCCATGCGATAAAGATGATCGCCCGCCAGAATCATAATATGCTCTGCGCCTGTGGATTGGATTTCAAACAATTGTTTGCGAACGGCGTCCGCTGTGCCTTGATACCAGTCCGCAGATTGCAGTGTTTGCTCGGCGGCCCAGATCTGCACCCAGCCGGGGTGGAACGCATCGAAGTTATAGGTTTGGGTAATGTGTCGGTGAAGGGAAACTGAATTGAACTGCGTCAAAATCGCGACGCGGTAAATCTCGGAGTTGATGCAATTGCTAATGGGAATATCGATCAAACGGTATTGACCTGCAATTGGCACGGCAGGCTTGGAGCGCGTTTTCGTCAGAGGATACAAGCGGGCGCCGCGTCCACCGCCCATGATGACAGCCAGAATATCGTTCGTTGTTGCAGACATTGGAGGCCTCCGTGTGAGTGATGTTTCAATTACTGTCTGAGTTTTATAACGCGGCGTACTTTGTTGGCGACATACAGAAAAGGATACGTTAGCAAGATCAGCCCATCTATCAGTAGAAAGATAAAATAGAGTTTCATCCAGCGCTCCTTTCAAAAAATAAAACGCGAAACTGCTAATGGGCAGTCTCGCGCTAGAGGCAAAGCGGGCGAGTGCCCGCGGTGGAAATATTGATCGTACTGGTATAATGCCGAAGGAGGGAATCGAAC
>JAJYOH010000588.1 GCA_021796315.1 Chloroflexota bacterium | reverse complement strand
ATTCTCACCGGCCTGACGCTGACGTATGCGCGCTCGATCAGCGAATTCGGCGCAGTCATCATCCTGACTTATTATCCGATGACCGCGCCGGTGAAAATATACGATCTCTTCCTTCAGTTCGGCTTGGGGGATTCTTCAGCAATGGCGGCGCTTTATCTCCTCGTGGCGCTTTCGCTCTTCATCCTCTTTCGTCATTTAGCGTATGGACGCGTTGTGCCAGGGGGCCGGCAATGACCGGCATCGCAGTCAAGAACGTATCGCTGAATTTGGGCGCATTCGCGCTGCGCGACATTTCTTTTGTATTCGATTCGGGCGAGACATTTGTCATCCTCGGTCCCAGCGGCGCGGGCAAATCGGTCTTGCTGGAGACGCTTGCCGGTTTTTATCACCCCGACGCGGGTCGGATCGAAATTGGTGAGCGCGATGTGACGGCCATGCCGCCGGAAGCGCGTCGCATCGGCTTTATGTTCCAGGATTACGCCCTCTTTCCGCATCTCACCGTCACGCAGAACGTTCAGTTCCCGCAACGCGCCGATCCGGCGCGTGTGCGCGAATTGCTTGCGCGGCTTGGCTTGGAACATCTCGCCGACCGCAAGCCGGTGAATCTGAGCGGGGGCGAGAAACAGCGCGTCGCACTTGCCCGCGCACTGGCAATGGATCCCGTGCTCTTTTTGTTCGACGAGCCGCTCTCGGCGCTCGATGCCCGCACGCGCGACACACTGCGCGAGGAACTGAAAACACTCTTGCGCCAGCTTGGCGTCCCGGCGATTTATGTGACGCACGACCAGGCGGAAGCGCTGATCTTGGCCGACCGCATCGCGGTATTGCGTGACGGACAGTTGCAACAGACCGGCACACCGGCGGAAGTTTTCAACACACCTGCGAACGAGTTCGTGGCGAATTTTGTCGGCGTCGAAACAATACTCCCAGGGCAAATTATTGCTGCATCTGATGGTATTGTGAGTGTGGCCGTCGGCGATAAAACCCTGCAAGTACTCGACCACGGCGCGGGCAGCGCGGCGCGCCCGGTGCTGGTATGCATCCGCCCGGAAGATGTCGCGCTCTCATGCCACGCGCCGTCCGGCTCGGGCATGCGCAATCAATTCACGGCGCGCGTGGCCGCGGTCGCCACGCGCGGGCCGCTCTTCAAGATCACGCTCGACGCCGGTTTTCCCCTTGTGGCGTACGCCACCAAGCAGTTATACCTTGACCTGAAATTATTCCCCGGAGCGTCCGTCATCGCCTCCATCCACGCGGCCGCCATCCACCTTATCATCCGCTGATCCTCCTTGGGCGAATCATTCCAGGGTGCCTCGAGTATGTCGCGCGGGAAGATCAGGTGATCAGCTAGTTGAGACAGGTCGGAACTGCGCGGCAGATCAAAGCCAAACCTGCGGATGAAACTGTTGCAGCATTTTTGAAAGAATTGACAAGTTAGTCTTAATCAACGGCGTATCCCGCGATCGCTCGCGGGATAGCCAAAGACCAACTCAGGGGGAGGAGAGAGAGTCTACCAAGCAGGCTTCGGAGGAAGCCCGCCTAGTTTATAAAGGTTGATGGTCGGGGTTGGTGCCGCACCAGACACAAACGGGCTTGTCGAGCTGGTTGCAGGCGATGGCGTTCGAACAGCGGTGAGCGACCACTCTCGGCAACTGTTCAGGCAAATGTTCAGCGGGATAAACTACTTCAGTTTCCAGCGCGATCTCGTGCCCAACATAGTCACAGTACTTGATCTTGCTGACTTCCCAGGTGCGAACTGCCATCTTACACCTCCAGATTACTTTGCTAGTTTAAGGCATGTCAGACAACGCTGCCAGTGACACGCGTCACAAGCGGGCGTGACAAATTGCCCGTTTTTAGGACTAAAAAGGCCAGGTTTATTGTGCCAAGCTTTTTTATTTTTCAAGGCGATAGATGCCGCCGTTGCGGTCGGCAAGATAGATTTCCCCGGTCGCATCTTGGCCGAAAGTGGTGATGTTGAAGCCCGTTTCAAACAGGACCTGAGACTGCCAACCGTTTTGAGAATTGATTAACCCCCAAACCTTTCCACTGCACTCATCGCCGTAAAGATAAATTCCCTGCCACTCAGGCATCTTGCCGTGATAAACATATCCGCCGATAATGGCGCATCCGCCTTCAGCATGACTATATTCCACAACAGGCATGGTGATGTTCATCCCTGCGGGCGGGCGTCCCGCGTATGGATGCAGGCCCTCGTAATAATTCCAGCCGAAGTTCAAACCCGGCGTGTTAGACGGGACAACATCCATTTCCTCCCAAGTATCCTGACCAACATCAGCGATATAAAGATTATTCGTTACACGGTCGAACGAGAAGCGCCACGGATTGCGTAAACCATAAGCCCAGATTTCCGGCCTACCGCCACCTTTTGCAAAAGGATTATCTACCGGAATCGCGTAGGGGGCACCATGGTCAACGTCTATTCGCAAAATCTTTCCAAGCAGGACATTGGTATTTTGTCCATTTTCATGCGGATCGCCTTGTGAGCCGCCATCACCGAGTCCCAGGCAGAGATAACCATCGGAACCAAAAATCATTTCGCCGCCGTTGTGATTCGGAAACGGCTGTTGAACGTACAGTAAATCTTTTTCGCTCCCAGGATCAGCTGTTTCTCCGTTTGCTGTGAAGCGAGCGATCACAGTATTGCCATTGGTATCTGTATAATTGACGTAGAAATATGGATTGTGTTTGAAGTCCGGATGAAACGCAAGGCCAAGTAATCCCTGCTCATTGCCCTGGCTGCCGACGCGGTCAATGATGTCGAGGAATGGAGGAGCGAGCATTTGACCGTTTTCGATGATCTGGATTCTTCCTTCCTGTTCGATGATGAACATGTGGCCTGTGCCATCATCTGGGAATTGAATGTCAACGGGAGAAGCCATGCCCGCGATGATCTGAGTCCAATGATAGGCCGATGGATTTGGGAATGAATCCGCGCTGCCAGAAGTTGACGCAGGAAGAATCGTCGAAGTGGGCAGCGCGGGTGTAAAAGTTGAGGGTGGGGCAAAAGTAGATATTGCGGTAGCTGCTTCGGGCGTTGAGAGAGGCGGCTTGCCCAAACTCTGGCAAGCCGCCAGTAGTAGAGTCAACCATAAAGGCAGTGCGCGCTTCATCGTCTTATTTGTCTTTTATATCCACCGAGTCCGCATCTACCACTTCATCCTGACTGTCGACAATATCCATGTTGCTGGTTAACTTTTTCATATGTTCCTTGACAACATCAGCGATATAAAGATTATTCGTTACACGGTCGAACGAGAA
>JAJYOH010000091.1 GCA_021796315.1 Chloroflexota bacterium | reverse complement strand
AACCGAACTCGATGCAACCCGAGGGACATTCCATACCCTGCTCGATTCGCTGACCGAAGAAGATATGCACAGGCAAAGTCTCAACCCGGGCTGGACGAACGGCGAGATCATGGCTCACATAACCTTCGGCTTCCTCATTCTCAATGTGCTGATACCAATGGCGCGCCTGTGGGGGCGCTTGCCGAAAGGTTCGTCCAAGCCATTTGCCTGGTTGTTGAACGCGCTCACGGGTCCTTTCAATTGGATCAATGCACTCGGCGCACGCGGGCAGGGCAAAGTATTCACCTACAAGAGGATTGGAAAAATATATGACCGTGTCTATGTCTCGCTGTTGAAACAGGTCAACTCGATCGGGGATGATGAATGGCAGAGAGGTATGTATTATCCTGTCAAGTGGGATTCCAATTTTGACGAATTCATGACGCTCGAAAAACTATTCCATTATCCGATCATCCACTTTAATTTTCACATGGCGCAGATCGCCAAATAAAGTGTGAAGAAGCAGGAAGAAAAAGCGCTTTCATCCTCAACCCTTTTCATAAAAGAGGCAGAGTCTGTGAGTAGCCGCGAGGGGCTGATTAATGATGAGCCATGTCCGCGCGAGGGCGGTGACCGTGCAGGCCAACTCCTCCCCTTTGGAGAGGGAATTTTATTTCTGTTTGATTATTTCCTCATTTGCATCTCTAACAAAGTAAACCACCACCGCCAAAGGCGGTGGCTTTAGAGCTATGCGCCTGGAAGGCGCACTCTTTCAGGAAAGATTCTTAATCAAATAACTTTCCTTGCACTGCCTCATTTTGCTTTTCTTGCTTCTCCTGCCACTGGACGTATTCCCTGATCTTGTCTTCATCTAGCCCAATGGTACTCACACAATATCCCCTTGCCCACAGGTGACGCCCCCAATATCGTCGCCCATGACTTTCGTACTGTTGGAACAATCGCAATGCCATTTTGCCCTTCAGGTATCCCATGAATTCTGACACCGCATATTTCGGCGGAATCAACACCACCAGATGCACATGGTCTGGTTGCACATTCAACTCCATTACTTCTACCTGTTCTTTTTGCTTGCACAGTTGATACACTTGTTGTTTAGCATACTCTCCTTTCGCATCTTTGAAGATCCGGTATCGGTACTTCGGACAGAATATGACATGATATTTGTACTCGTAGATGGAATGTGATAGCCTTTTGAATCGTTGGGTCATGATGTTTCTCCTTTTGGTTGGTTGCACGCCTTCCAGGAAGACTCATCATACCCAACTTCTCAATTACTCTTCACGGTATAACTTTCTCACTCTACTCACTGCCACAGGCAGTGGTTTTACGAGCTAATGAAACGAGCGGAGGTAGATCTTGTCTCTGGCGGTTATTCAGATGATTCGCTCAAGCCCTGTGCCTCTCCAGCAATGACCACATACCAGAAACACCTATCTATTTCCACATAGGATCGGCATCACACAGTACTGCGCACTGCTTACATCAGGCTTTCCATAGTCGGCCAAGTCATCCGCGCAGAGGTTTGGGCATGGATGGCACAGCGCGGGAGCACTTAGGGCCTGAAGCCAGAAAATTTGTGTGTGCGGCCGTGAATAGTATGGCTCCTAATCAATTCCGGGTTCACAGGATGCGATTCGCTAACTGTGTAACAAATATTACATATTCTATAATTAAGAAACAACTATTGCATTTTCTTGCATTTTGCTTTATAATGCGCGAAATACTCTCAGCTTGCTCGTCAAAGGAAAGCCAAAATGGAATATTCAGGTAGCTTGGAAGAGAGAATCGCCAGTGCACTCGAAATGCTAAGTCCAAAACACAAGCAAATGGCCCGTTTTGTGTTGGACAATCGCTATTTCATGTCCTTTGTATCTGCCAGCCAAGTGGGCGAGAAGAATGGCACCAGTGCTGCTACAGTTGTTCGCTTTGCACAGGCTTTGGGATATGAAGGTTATTCTGAATTGCAAGAATCTCTGCGATCCGAACTGCCTAGTTACATAACAGCAGTCACGCGGATGCAAAAACGCATGCACGCAGAAAAACCGCCTACATCAACTCCCCAAGAAGTTTTTTACACCGATATAAAAAATATTGAGCAAACGGCCAGCAGTTTACCGGAAGAAAACCTGAACGCTGCCTTGGATGCCATTCAAAAAGCTCGACGTATCCTGGTGATAGGCGCTGGTCTCTCATCTGCTCCCGCGATCTTCCTGTCACATTCATTGAAAGTGATGGGGTTCGACGTGCTGGGTATTCCAGGGGAAGGTTTGCAGTCCGCGGTGGAATTGGCACGGATAAGACCTGACGATCTCATGATTGCAATAGACCTTTGGCGGTATGTTCGCATGACTGTTAATGCCGTTTCCCAGGCCAAAGCAATGGGTGCACAAGTCATTGTGCTCACCGACAGTATTGTGTCTCCGTTGACTCAAATGGCAGATATAGCCTTCGAAATTGCAACAGAGGGGATTGCCCATAGTCTTTCAATAACGGCTTTGATGTCCCTGCTCAATGTAATTTTGGCAATGCTGGCAGATCGCGTGCCAGAGCAGGTTTATGAAGCACTCCAACGCGTGGATGCTCTATATCGTGGTAATGACCTGTTAATCATGAAGTGACCATGCAAATTACCATTTGCGGTGGCGGAAACGCTGCACACGTGCTTGCTGGATTACTGGGCAGTAAAGAAGGATTTTCGATTCGTGTTTATGCGCCCTACGGCGATGAAGCTAAGCGTTGGCAAGATGGCATCCAGCAAAATGGCGGGATCATCGTCAGTACACCAGAGGGAAAAATTATTGGGCGGCCAAGCACTATCTACCGCGAACCTCATGCTGCAGTGGCGGGATCACAACTTGTGTTGCTGGCTTTGCCAGCTTTTGCACACGAAACAATTCTTAAACAGATTACTCCGCACCTCTCTCCCGGCACTTGGGTTGGAGCACTACCTGCCCGTGGCGGTTTTGACCTGTGTATGCGTGACATTTTGAAAGAGACTACTTTAGATATTGCCATCTTCGGTTTCCAAACACTCCCCTGGGCCTGCCGTGTCCAACAATATGGACAACACGTAGCCATTTTTGGCGTCAAAGAACAGGTAGATCTGACCGCTTGGCCCCCAGAAGTGGCTCCGATCATCTCTGCCAAACTGCAGGAAGTGCTGGGGATAACTCTGAATCCAATAAGCAGCTTTCTTAGCCTGACGTTGGCAGATACCGGGCAACTTATTCACCCTGGCATCATGTACGGATTGTTTCATGACTGGAATGGCCAACCTTATGAAGAGCCCTGTCTTTTCTATCAGGGCGTAGACATTGCCACTGCAGAGATCCTGCAACAAATGAGTGATGAAGTTCAGGCGTTGCGCGCCGCCCTTGAAGATGCTTATCCCGGATTGGATCTATCGGCCATACGGCCTCTTGAAGATTGGCTGCAGCGTTCTTATCATGCAAGCATTGCAGACAACAACACCTTGCAATCCGGTTTTGTCTCCAATCGCAGCTACACAGGTCTGCTGGCACCTATGCAAAAGGTTGACGGCGGCTTTATCCCTGATTTCCAGGCGCGTTACCTGTCTGAAGATGTGCCTTTTGGTCTGCTGGTCACGCGCGGCATCGCGGAACTGGCCGGAATTGAAACTCCGGTCATGGATCAAGTCCTGTCTTGGGCGCAAAACCGCCTGGAGAAGGAATACCTAGCCGCCAATAAGTTGCAAGGAACCGATATGTGCAGCACACGCTCCCCACAACGCTACGGTTTCGACAACCTAGATCGGTTCGTAACGGAAATGCGATACCTGAAGCCTAGGCAAGATAGCACCAGGTTACGCGACTGAAAACCATGGCCCCTGTTGATGGATGCCTGTGCCTGCCCAGAACAGTATGTATATTCAGCAAAGCATACTTATCAGCCATTCCCGAGTTGCGAAAGAAAACTAACTGGAGGAAAGATTCATGAAGCACCATCTCGATTTTAGTGAAGAAAAACCCAAAAGGCCAGATCCCAAACGCCGTGTAATGGTAGGGGCAATCGGTAAATGCGTGCATAACCTGGGTGTGGAGAACTTTGCCGATTGGATGGAAGACCAAGGCCTTGGTTACATCACGGTAAAACTTGGGCCCGCAGTACCCATCCAAGAGGTAATCAACAAAATCCGTGAAGCCCGGCCAGAAGTTGTTGGAGTCTCAATGCGGTTAGGCGACCTGCATTTGGACGGATTAATAACCGAGTTTGTAGAAACTGCCACGAAATATGGGCTGGGGCCGCGTGAGAGTGGAATCCGCTACAGCTTTGGTGGCCTGCGACCTGCGGCCAACCTAGTGCGGGCTATGACGGGAGCACCGCTGGAGGAAGACCGTTTTGTCCGAGATTCAGAACGCCATTATGATCTGGAGGCAGTCGCAACAGAATACAGAAAACGGCCAGAATTCCAAGGATTCTTTGAGCTGATTGCCGACGATTTTGTCAGCATGGAGGAGTTGGAGCGTTTCGCCCAGAAGCTGCCACTTGCACATGAAGATTCTAAGTTGGAGTGGTCAGATTCTCTAATTGAACGAATCCGCCAAGTGCGTGAGCGCGAAAACCGTCCGATCATCCGCGCTCACATCGGCGTTGCGGCTGAAACCATTGAACCTACCGTCAAAGCCATCGAAAAACTTGCGGACGCCGGAGCATTTGAGATCGTTTCCCTGGCACCTGATCAGACCTCGCAGGAATTGTTAGCTAAGTTTATTCGCGGCGAGGAAGATCCCGGCAAATATCTGGCCGGACAGGGCGGCGCACCAATCCGCACAGTAGACGACCTTAAGCGGCTGAAAGCAGCTACACAGCGCGGCAATTTCCCAATGGCACGCATATATACTGGCACAGATGAGTTGGTCACTCTGGCTCATTTATGGGAAGAGCATCTCAACAGTTGTTTCCCGGCGGTCCCGATCTTTTTCTACAATGAGCTGGACGGTCGTGGCCCAATCAGCATCCGGGATGCCTTTGACGAACATTTCCGCACCATTGAATATTGGGCGGGAGTCGGTAAGCCGTTGGAGATCAACGATCCACATCAATGGGGCCTGCGATATACCAGTGATGATATGCAAGTGACCGATCACGTGTTATGTGCGATCATCGCTCTAAAAAAGGGTATCAAACATTATGTGATGCAAATGATGTTTGAACTGCCGCCAGAGATTTCAGCCATGGATGACCTGGCAAAAATGAAGGCGGCCTACGATCTGGCCGAGCCGCTGACCCGGCATTTCGATTTCAACATCATAAAAGAGACCCGCTCAGGGCTGCCCAGTTTTCCGCCCAACTTGAATCAGGCCAAAGGACATCTAGCATTTGGTATTTACACTCAGTTGTATATGGAGCCTGATATCCTGCACGTTGTGACCCACTCAGAAGCGCACCATGAAGCCAGCGCGGATGACATTATCGAATCTTGTGAGATTACCAAACAGGTATGTTGGGATTTCATTAAAGGAAAAGTGCCGCAGATATGGAGCGAGCCCGCCATCAAATCTCGTATTCGGGAACTCAAACAGGGAGCTATGTACAACGTGCTGCACGCTGCCCTGCTAGGTGGCTATGCCGGTCCGGTTACACCAGAGAACTTCTGGGATTGGACCAATGAACCATCCGAAAATGCAGAAAAGAATTACGAAACGCTCCTATTAAGCATTGTTAACGAAGCAAACTATCCAACCGATGTCTGTGAGGTAATTGGCGGAGACACGCTCGATCTGGGTTTGCAGATAGGCTTGTTCCAGGGACCGCATATAACTGTTGTCGACCGTCGTTACGAAATGGCGGGGGCCTGCCGAACCAAGGTTGTCGATGGAATGTGTCGTACCACAGAATGGAACGGCATAAAAGTCAAGAGTGAGTTTGATCGCGTTGACCTCGTCCGGAAACGATACCCGTGGTACTTCGATAAAGATATTTCGCGCGCCGATGACGCTACTTTCATCAACAAAGATGCTGAAGTAGAGGCGACGGACGAAGCTGCTGTAGCGCAGTATCGCAAAGAGATCGGCATAACCGGACTGGCAGATGAAAAGGTGTTGGTGGTGGATTTTGGCAGTACCTTTTCCAAGATCGGCATATTCAATACCAAAGAAGAAACGTTCTCGCTCAAATATGTTCCCACTACAGTAGAAGACCTCCGCATTGGTCTTGCGAACGGATTGGGTGTTCTGCCAGAATGCAATAAGCGTGGCAATTGGAAACCCTTGAGCGACAAAATGGCCGAGTTTGCCATACGCTTGCCGTGTTCGAGTGCTAAGGGCGGATTGAAAGTGGCGACGGTTTCGTTAGTCAAGGAAGAATCCGGTTTTGCTGCCGAACTGGCCGCCCTGACAGCCGGTGCCAAACTGGTAGGTACTTACGAAGGAAAACTGTCTCCCGAGCAAGCGCGCGCTATTTATGAGAAAGATCAGCCCGAGATCATCCTGCTGGCGGGTGGTACGAACCAGGGCGGTGATACCGAGACGCCGCTCCATAATGCCCATATGCTGGCGGAAGCAAGCCGGTTTGCAACTTACACTCAGTATGGTGTGCCGGTAGTATATGCCGGTAATCAGGACATCCGCGAACAGGTGGAAAACATTTTTCAACATCGTGATGTTGATATCCGCATGACGGAAAACGTCATGCCCGAGATCAACGAGTTTCACATCGAAGTGGTTAATGAGGCCATCCGTGAGCTTTTCCAGACGGTTATTGTTCGTGGGAAAGGATTTGATGTTGTGGAAGAGTATATGGACGCGCCCTTCGTGCCAACTCCGCGGGCGGCTTTCCACGGTATCAACTTACTGGCGCATGGCTTCGACAATGAACCTGGCATCGGCAATATCTTGGCTTTGGATATAGGCGGTGCAACGACAGACTTTTATTCCAATGTACTTGAGAACCCGTTGTATCAATTTCCTGGCGATGACACCCGGCGTAAGGTGAAGCGCACCATCTTGAAGACTCCCAACGTGCCGTTGATCTACCGCAGAGTAGAGGGCAAATATGGTTTGGCCTATAACGCCGAGAACCTGAAAGAACTGGATCATTTCAAGAATGGCAGTCTGGCGGTTAACATGACCCGCTACTTGGCTTTCCGCTTGCCAGAAGATTTCCATCCAGGCAAGGGACAGTTTACCCAATTCCTGTCTCATCGCAACGGATTGGTGCAGATTGATTTAGATAGCTACTTGAGTTGGATTAGCCAGAACCCCCATCTGACCCCTGAAAACGAGCTGGAGAATGCGGCCAATTCCTTCCTGGCGAAGGAAATCATGGCAATTACTACCAGCAAGCATACCGGCTACGTCAAGGAAACCGAGACCTACTTCCTGCAACATGGTGTGAATTTCTTCAACCAAGGTGTCACTTTACTCCTGATCGGAGGCACGATCTACCATGCTTGCCTTGACCGTAAACCTGGGTATCAACAAGACCTGGCGCTGATTGCCAATGGCGCCTTATACAACGCCGAAGAAGAATACCTGCTACGCCCTAGCGGCCCGGTGCTATTGGATGCCAGCTATATGGTAAGCATCCTGGGAGGGTTGTATGGAAGGGTAAACCCTGAGCAGGCTTTACGTGTGATGAAGCGCGAAATAGTTCCCTTGGATGTAGGTATATTGCAGGAGCATAGTAGCTAACCTGTGCTCCTATATTAATCCAACAGGACAACCGGCAGACTGTAATGCAGAAAATATCCGCTAGATGGTGTCGATTTATTGGTCATTCCTGTTCGGTTGTCCTGGCTATAAGCGAATCAAAAAGGAGGTGCAACGGAAATATTTGCTTTGAATTTCTTTGACAAATTGTCAACCAACTACCACCAAAAGGAGAAGAATCATGTTTTCGACGAAGAGAATATCTATTTCCACAATATTAATCCTGGCATTTGCGCTTTCAGCATGCACGCCGGCAGCAATACCCACGCCAGCTCAAAATGCTGCCACTCCCGTGCCTGGGGTTGCGACTACGACCGAAGTTCCAACGGTTCCAGCACCCCAAACCCTGACCGTGGCGCTAATATCCGCCCCTTTAACCCTGGATCCTGCCGACTATCGCGACCGCAATACTGAGACTGTCATTCGAAATATGTTTGACGGATTGAACACCCGTAGCGATGTCAGCGATGTATACGATGAACTGGCAACGGCATATACCTGGAAAGATGATAAAACCTTGGAGATCACGCTTCGGCAAGGTGTGAAATTCCAAAACGGTGATGAAATGACCGCCGACGATGTTGTTTTCACCTACGAACGAGTCATCACGGCCAGCGCCATCGATTATCCTAAACCGCATACTGCTGCACGCAAGGGTCTAATCGCTCCGCTCGATTCCATCGAAAAGACTGGCCCTTATACGGTGGTAATGCACTTCAGCACTCCCTTCCCGACCGCCATGCAGATGCTGGTTCACCAATCAATCCTCCCCAAGGCTTACTTCGAAAAAGTTGGCACCCAAGGCTTCATTGCAGCCCCCATCGGCACTGGCCCGTTCCAATTCGTATCCGCCGAACCCGGCTATACCCAAGTAGTGATGAAAAAATTTGCCGATTATTGGGGCGGCGCGTCTGAATTGCCACCTGTCGGAACGGCTTGCGTTGACACCGTGATATTCAAAGCAATTCCCGAAGCGTCCACCCGCGTGGCAGCCTTGCTGGCTGGTGATGTAGACATCATCCAGAATGTACCAGCAGATTCAGTCCCAATTCTGGAGAAAGTTCCCGGCATTCAGGTTAAAACATCCCCCGGAACAAGCATAATAATGATGGACTTGAATGTCAAGCAAGCGCCCTTCGACGATGTCCGCGTCCGTCAGGCTTTGAATTACGCTATCGACAAAGACTTGCTCATTTCAGCTATCTATGGCGGTAAAGCCGAGGCTATGCCTGGCTCGTTATCACCCCACAACAACTATGTCGACAAGGATCTCCAACCATATCCATTCGACGCTGCCAAGGCAACGGCGTTGCTGACCGCAGCTGGCTGGAAAGACAGCAATGGCGATGGCATCTTGGATAAGAACGGCAAGACTTTGTCCTTCACGATTGATACAGAAGCAACTTACCAAGATATCTCTGAAGCTGTGGCAAACCAACTGCGGGCCATTGGTATTGACGCCAGCGTGCGTGTTTGGGATTATGGTGTAGTCGCGCCGCTAGCTTTAGCTGGTCAACGCATGGCTTTCCTGGATTCCTGGGGAGATTCAGCCTTCGATCCCGTGGGATATATGGAAGCTAAGTGGCATAGCTACATGGCCAATACGACCTATGGTCGTGGGAATTTCTCCGGTTATAACAACCCTCAAGTAGATAAGGACATCGAGCGAGGTGAAAGTACTGTTGATACTGCTGCTCGTCAGACAATCTATAATGACGCTCAACAATTGATCTATGATGAAGCACCGGACCTGTTCCTCGTCCTGCCGGAAGTCGTTATGGCCGCGTCTGCTAAGGTGCAAAACTGGACTCCATCTGCGGATGGGAGAACCAATTTGGTCGACGTTTGCAAGACGAAATAACCAGAGCATTATCTGACATCCCCTGATCTGTCCTGGGGCAACCTCTGGATTGCCCCAGGACCCTCATAAAATCGCAACCCAGGAACCAACTTATGAAAGCGATAAAAATTCTTGAGCGTACCCTGGTCTCCATACCAATTATATTCGGTGTTGCAATCATTGTTTTTTTATTCATGCGCTTAACGCCTGGAGATCCGGTGGACATCATGATGGGTCAAGGAACTCTCTCCACCGGAGAGGCAGAAGAACTACGGTCGGAATTTAATCTGGACAAACCGCTGCCTGTTCAACTCTGGTTATTTCTAAAAGATGCGGTGCACGGCGACTTGGGATTTTCCTATATTCAAGAAGCCCCCGTCGTCACCCTGATAAAAGATCGTCTGCCTGCCACCATTGAGCTTGCCTTAGCGGCGTTCATTTTTTCTCTGATCATGGCCTTGCCGATTGGTATATTATCTGCGGTCTGGCAAAATTCACTTCTCGACCGCTTAAGCATGGCTGGCGCTTTTCTGGGGATTTCCATGCCGGGTTTTTGGTTGGGAATTATTTTGATTCTATTATTCGCGGTGCAGTTACACTGGCTGCCAGTAGAAGGGCGGATCGATTATGATGCCCATCTCGTCACCCGTACAGGCTTCTTTGTTCTGGATAGTATTCTTACCGGTAACCGTGCAGCTCTGATAAGTTCTCTTAAGCATTTGGTATTACCTGGGCTTACCCTGGGTGCAGCAGAAGCTGCCGTGGTGGCACGCGTAATTCGATCCAGTATGTTGGAAACCTTGCGTTCGGATTATGTTGTCCTAGCGCGCAGTAAAGGCGTTTCAGAGTGGAGTGTTGTTTTAAAACATGCCTTGCGCAATGCTTTAATCCCCACAGTGACAGTAATTGGTCTGCAAGTGGGCGTATTGTTAGGCGGGAATATGATCGTTGAAACCGTGTTCAGTTGGCCGGGATTGGGGCGTATGGTTGTCACCGCCATCTTCAACCGCGATTTTCCACTGGTACAGGGCTCTGTAATGGTCTATGCTTTAACATTTGTTATGGTAAACCTGATTGTTGATGTCCTGTATACCTATCTAAATCCAAAGATCACGCTCTGATAAGGGAGAATCGAAAGTGGAAATAATTCCTACAGTTGATCATCCCATCGACCGCTGGGTTTACCTATGGCGCATTCGCCTGAAATTGTTGCAGCGCAACCTGAAACAATTTATGAAAGAGTTGCTCGCCCATCCGACAGCATTGATAGGTGGCATTATTGTAATTTTGTACATTCTGGCGGCTGTGTTTGCCCCACTGATCACATCGCGTAATCCTGCGCTTGGTGACTTGCACAACCGTTTGATCCCGCCAGGCTGGCAAAACGGCGGTTCTTGGAAATTTCTCTTGGGCACCGATCAGCAAGGACGTGATCTTCTTACCCGCATCATCTATGGCGCACGGGTTTCTTTACTGGTGGGGAGTCTATCGGTGATTATTTCTGTGCTGGTGGGAGTTACACTGGGTGCATTGGCAGGTTTTTATCGCGGTAAGGTTGACTCGATAATTTCTCGATTCGCGGATCTGCTGTTGGCTTTCCCGTTTCTGATCTTTGCCCTCGGCGTGATGGCGTTCCTGGGTCCAGGTATTGGCAACCTGATCATGGCGTTAATCTTCAAGGGTTGGGTGGAATTTTTCCGCCTGGTGCGCGGTGAAATGATATCAGAAAAAACCCAGGAATATGTTGAAGCTGCCAAAGTGAGCGGTTTGGGAAACCTGGCGATCATTATTCGGGAAATCCTGCCCAATATCATCCAATCAGTATTTGTACTGGGGACGCTACGCATCGGGGATATGATCATTATGGAAGCCAGTTTAAGCTTTCTCGGCATAGGCATACCCCCAAACATACCTGCCTGGGGTTCCATGGTAGCTTCCGGGCGGGACTTAATAATGGTTGCCGGGTGGGTTTCCACTCTGCCAGGGTTAGCCCTGATGATCCTGGTACTTTCCATCAACATTTTTGCTGAGGGGCTGCGCGATATATTGGATCCCCGTCTGAAAACGGTTGCTTGACCATGCGTAAGGAAACATATTCATGGAAAAAACTCAATCCCTTTTGGAAATACACAATTTATCGGTAACCTATCCCACCAAGCGTGGCTTGGTGCAGGCAATCGATAGCCTTTCCTTAACGATCCCCCCCGCAGGCAGGTTGGGCCTCGTGGGTGAATCTGGCTGTGGTAAAAGCACGGTGCTGCTTTCGATTTTACAGCTGATTAGCCGTCCAGGGAAAGTAACTAGTGGCGAAATCCATTTCAATAGCCAAAATATGTTGAAGCTCTCTCCAGGTGCGCTTCATGGCATTCGAGGCAGGGAAATCACAATGATCTTTCAGGATCCACAAACCACCCTCAATCCGGTCTTCCCTGTCGGCGAACAGATTAGGGAATCACTGCGCCTGCACCACATCATTCCTGGAACCAACTTACCTTGGCCATTTGATATTACGCGCAAGAAACATGAGAAAGAGCGGGTGTTGCAAGCCATGAGTGAGGTGGGCATCCCTTCACCCATGGATCGCTATGTTGCCTATCCTCACCAGTTTTCTGGTGGCATGCAACAGCGCGCTTTGATTGCTCTGGCGTTGATCTGCGAGCCAGCACTTGTTCTTGCCGATGAACCCACCACAGCTCTGGATGTGACTATCCAGGCACAGATCCTGAATTTAATGCTAAAAATCAACCAGGACCATCATACTGCCATAATATTGGTTACGCATGACCTGGGTGTAGCCGCGGAATTCTGCGATACGATTGCGGTCATGTACGCTGGACGGATTGTGGAACAGGGTCCGGTAGACGATGTGGTGACAAATCCCCAGCATCCCTATACACAGGGATTACTTTCATGCCGTCCAGCCATAGGCCAAAAAGGTCAACGAATACAACCGATACCTGGCAATGTACTTGATGTTATCAACCTGCCGCCAGGATGTGCCTTTGCACCACGCTGTCCATTGGTTCGCCCAATTTGTAAGGAAGGTCCCATTCCGATATTCCAAACCGCGGAGAGTTCCTTTTGCCGCTGTTTGGTGCAAGTAAATTTCGAACGCGACCCTATCTGGTCATGGGTGCATATTATAAGGATATGCGATGAATAGTGCATTCATTGGGTATGATCGTCAGCCACTTTTTGAGGCATGCGGCGTAAAAAAACATTTTTTCATCCAGCCCAGTTTCCTGGCGCGGGCGCTCGTTGGCGCAAAAACCAAGATTATGCGGGCGGTGGATGGCGTGGATTTGCGCATTTGGCAGGGTGAAACCATGGGATTGGTGGGTGAAAGTGGTTGTGGAAAGACGACCCTTGGACGCATATTTACCTGCCTAATGGAACCGACACAAGGCCAGATTTTGTACCAAGGCACTCCTGTATCCGGCGGGAAGGTCGAGGCTGTTCTCAAACCGGGCGGAAAACCCCAGATGGTGAAATATCACCGGGTAGCTCAAATCATCTTTCAAAATCCATATTCTTCTCTCAATCCTCGCAAGACGGTGCGTCAGATCATCACAACACCACTGCATCATCGTAATATGCGCGACCCACTAGAGATTGAAGGTGAGGTCGTCCGCCTGCTTCACCGGGTGGGATTAAGTGAACGTCACATCGACTCTTACCCTCACCAATTTTCAGGGGGCCAACGTCAACGGGTTGGCATTGCCAGAGCATTAGCCATGCAGCCCAGTTTTATCGTCGCAGATGAACCTGTATCTTCGCTGGATGTATCCATTCAGGCGCAGGTGATCAATCTGCTGGAAGAATTACGTGAAGAATTCAACCTAACCTACCTGTTCATTACTCACGACCTGAGTGTGATCAATTATTTTAGCAATCGGGTGGCAGTGATGTATCTAGGGCATATCGTTGAAAAAGGGGGTACTGCTTCGATTTTTGAAACCCCGCGACACCCCTATACTCAAGCGTTACTGGCTGCAATTCCGCGGGTGAAAAAGGAAGCCCGCAGCAAGCGGATTCTGCTGTCGGGTAATGTGCCCAGCCCCATCGCCCCCCCCTCGGGATGCCCTTTTCATCCACGCTGCTTTGCCAAAACTGGCAAGATCTGCGAAGCGCAATACCCACCTTTTTTTCAAGTCGACAAGCAACAAGTCGCCTGTTGGAATTACCAAGCCTACCCACAAATCGAAGATAAGCCAAAATTACCAATGGCACAATAAAAAGAAATGAGGACTCAATGATCAGAGTGTTGAATCTATCCGGGGATGCCCGCAATATTGGACGACAGCATGGTGAACAAGTGTTCGACCTGCGTCCCCAGATCCAAACCTCGATCCAAAGCAGGCTGACCACGTTGCTCAGACAACATACCCA
>JAJYOH010000090.1 GCA_021796315.1 Chloroflexota bacterium | reverse complement strand
TGGCGCGCACCATTATCGACGGCATCGAATATTGCGGCAATGCCTACGAAATGGCAAAAGGCTGTGATGCGCTGATGGTCATCACCGAGTGGAATGAGTTTAAACAACTCGACCTCGAGCAGATCAAATCCCTGCTCAACAAGCCGGTCATTTTCGATGGAAGAAATATCTACGATCCGAAGGTGATGAAGGAAATTGGATTCGTGTATCGCGGAATTGGAAGATAGTCTCACAGGTCGAAAAGTCCGACAGGTCTGACCGGTCGCTTCGACGACTTGTTAGACCTGTTCGACTTGTTAGACCCGATGACATGGAATATGACCGATCAAACTCCTCCCGTTTGCAATTACGAAGGCTCTGATTATCAAAAATCTTTTTGGGATCAGGGCGGACGCGAATACGAAGACCGCACTGAAGCGATTGCATTAAAACGCCTGCTCCCCACACCTGTCCTGGCGCGCGGCGTCAGGAAAAGCGGACGCCTCATGCTGGAACTTGGCGCGGGCGCCGGACGAAATACGCCACGCTACGTTGGTTTTGAGCGCATCGTCCTGCTTGATTATTCGCGCACGCAGCTTGAGCAGGCTCAACAACGACTCGGTACATCTGACAAATATATTTATGTTGCGGCAGATGTGTATCGCCTGCCGTTCGTCGACGGCTTGTTCGATGGCGCGACGATGATCCGTGTCCTGCACCATATGTCAGACGCGCCAAAAGCGTTGGGACAGGTGAAGCAGGTTTTGGGTCCGGGCGGAACGTTTATTCTTGAGTTTGCCAACAAGCTCAACGTCAAAGCCATTTTGCGTTACTGGCTTGGAAAACAAAAATGGAGCCCGTTCACGCCGGAGCCGGTGGAATTCGTCGAATTGAATTTTGATTTTCATCCGAAGACGGTTTTCAATTGGTTGAGAGAGTTGGGATTCAACATCGAGAAAGTTTTGACCGTCTCGCATTTTCGCATGGGATTTTTAAAGCGGATTGTTCCAACTTCTGTTTTGGTTTTCTTTGATTCCATTTTTCAATGGACAGGCGCTTTATTTCAATTGACACCCAGTGTTTTTGTGAAATCGGTTGTCGGCGGAACATCATCATCCGACTCTCATGCTCCAGCATCCATTTTCAAGTGTCCCAAATGTGGAAGCGCAAAGTTGCTGGAGAAGAAAGAATATCTTGAATGTCCCAACTGCAAAAGCAAATGGGAATTCAAAGATGGGATTTATGACTTTAGAAAGCCGATCTAAAAGCAAAGGCCCGTTCAACAAGAACGGGCCTTCTTTTTTGGATAGTAAGTCTCTATGCCTCGTCTGGTCGTCCCAATAATTTCGCCAGCGTCATGCGTGAGTCGTTATCGACCAGGGCCAGAATTTCATCACCCTCTTCGAGAATTGTGGCGCCTCTCGGCAGGATCAATTCCCCGTGGCGAATGATGCCTGAGATGACACAATTGTTTGGAAAGGATAATTCCTTGATGGCCTTTCCAATTGCTCGTGCGCCCGGAGCGATCTTTTCCTCGACAATGGAAAATTTACCGCGCCGGATTTTCAGGATGGTCATCATGTCGCCGATGGACATTTCCTCGGCGCTCAAGCGCGCAAGGATTTCAGCCTGGTTTAGCGAAACATCGACGCCCATTTCAGGCGTAAAGAGCCAGGCGTTTTTTGAATTATTGATTCTGGCGATCACGCGTGGGACGTTGAATTCAAAACGCCCGAGGGATGTGATGACCAGGTTGGTCTCATCTGAACCGGTCACCGCGGCCAGAACCTGCGCCTTATGAATGCCGGCTTTTTCAAGAACTGCCGGAGAACTTCCATCTCCGTTAATGATGGCGCCCACTGGAATTTCCTTCGAGAGTTTTTCGAGTACAGCCGGACGTTCATCAACAACATTCACGATGTGTCCTGCGTCGAGCAGGAATTTCGCCAGTTGCGAGCCTGTATTCCCGCCGCCAACCACAATTACAAACATGATTACCTCCTCTCAATTCCCAGCAATTCTTCCAACCTGTCCATTGCTGAAGGAATCACCGTAAGAAAGATGGTATCTCCATCTTGAAATTCCGTTCCAGAGGCGGGAATGAAGGTTTGGGCATTGCGGGTGATGGCGGCGACCAAAACCTCGCCGGGGATATTCATCTGTGTTACACGGTGACCATTTAGACGCGCTGGAATTTCGACTCGCACAAGGATCGTGCCTTCGTCACTAAAGATGTGGAGTACATCCAAATCGGAATGCGTTACCACTTCCACGATTCTTTCCGCCCCCCAGGCGGTGCTCGATATGGTGGTCAGTCCCAGCCGCTGATAGACTTCCGCGCGCACCGGGTCGTAGAGACGCGCCACTACTCGCGGCACTCGGAAAATGTTGCGTGCGATCCGTGCCGCGACAATATTGGCATTGTCCGAGGAACTGGCCGCGATAAAACCTTCGGCAGTTTCAATACCTGCTTCCAGCAAAATGTTACGATCAAAGCCAACCCCACGGACTACTTTGCCTTTGAAGTCTGCGCCGAGACGCGCCAGCGCATTTGCATCGTGGTCGATGACCGTCACTTCATGTCCCTGGTCGACCAGCAATTGGCTCACCTGTGAACCGACCCGTCCGCAACCCATAATAATGATTTTCATCGGCCAACCTCCTGAAGCGAAAGAGTGGTAGGTTTTCCATCACGAAGTTTCCTGAAGACTCGATTTAAAAATTTCCTGATCCATTCGATGGAATATAACATAAATGAGTTCAATGCCAGCCCGATCCACATCCATGCGGACAGGGGGGTGTGATTGAAGATCCTGGCAAGGAACGGGATGTAGATGATGCTGACGAGTCCGGCCAACTCAAGCAAAATGCTAATTAACAAATATTTGTTGCTCAACCAGCCAAGATAGGAACTACGTGTGCGATCCGACCGGCATGCCAGCGCATTTCCGACCTGTGATGTCACCACGCCAGCCTGGTAAATTGTCGCGGCTAAAATGATCGTTTCGTTGAGTGACAGGAATAATTTGAAATTCTCTGGCACGGTTAGTTGAGCAATAAAAGGCAGGCCGATATCCCCGGCATGACCTGAAATAATAAAAACGGCTAGAAAACCGGCAAATGATAAAGCTGCTTCGATTGCTCCGAGCCAAAATGCGCGCGACAACAAACCGCGGTCGAGTAATGGCTGGCTGCGCGGGCGCGGCGGACGTTTCATCACATCCGGCTCCGGTTTCTCCATGCCGAGCGCCAATGCTGGGAACATATCCGTTCCAAGGTCGATTGCCAAAATTTGACGGACACTCAATGCCAGCGGTATCAATGGGAAATTTGCCGTAACGATAAAAGGCATCAATTCTGGAATGTTGCTTGAAAAAATATAAGTGATGAATTTGCGGATGTTATCGTAGATGCCGCGTCCCTCTTCGATTGCGGCGGTGATCGCGCCAAAATCGTCCTGAGTCAAAATAATATCAGCGGCTTCCTTTGCAACATCTGTTCCGACGATCCCCATCGAAATGCCGACATCCGCTTTGCGAAGAGCGGGCGCATCGTTTACGCCGTCGCCGGTGACTGCCACCACTTCGCCGCGCTGTTGGAAGGCAGAGACGAGTCTCATTTTGTGTTCGGGAGCCATGCGGGCAAAGAGCACTTCCTTATCGAGAAGTTCGTTCAAGGCCACATCCGATAATTCATCCAGTTCTGCGCCCGTCAAAATAACGGAGTTTGATGCGGTCAACATTCCAACGCGCCGCGCCAGCGACTCGGCGGTCAGGCCGTAATCGCCGGTGATCATCACAATTCGGATGCTGGCTTCCCGGCAGGTTCGGATGGCCTTTTCAACTTGCGGTCGCGGCGGGTCCATCATTGCCATCAAACCGAGGAATGTCAAATCCTGTTCAACATTTTCAGCCGTATACATCCCGGAACGCGGAGGCAGATCGCGCTTTGCCAGCGCCAACACGCGCAAGGCGCCGCGTGCGTAATCATCGTTGACTCCCATAATTTCAGCGCGCAATTGGTTTGTCAGGGATACGACTTCGTTATTCACCAAGATCTTTGTGCAAAGCTGCAACACTTCACGCGGCGAACCTTTGACAAATGCAATCTCATGATTTACTTCACGATGGATCGTCGTCATCCGTTTGCGGCGCGCATCAAAAGGAATTTCATGTACACGCGGAAGGATGCGATTAACTGCCTCTTCCAAAATCCCGGCTTTCATCGCCGCAACTTTCAACGCGGCTTCAGTCTGGTCGCCCAGGCTTGTCCAACCGGGGTGTTCCATCGAAGGTGAATTGATGCGCGCATTATTACAACCGGACGCCGCTTCCAGCAGGCTCAACAGGTCTTTCTCCCAAGCCTGCCCCTTCGGGTCCGGCAAAAAATTTCCCTGCGGTTCATATCCAACGCCCGTTACTTTGATGCGACGCTGTGCCACCCAAATGTCGCGCACGGTCATTTGATTCTGGGTCAACGTGCCGCTTTTATCGGTGCAGATGACCGACACCTGACCGAGTTTCTCCACTGTGGATAGCTTCTTTGCCAGAACGCCTCTTTGCGCCAGACGTTGAACGGCCGCCGCTAAAGAGAGCGTCAATGTGGCGATAAGTCCTTCCGGTATCACGGCGACGATGATGCCGAGCGCCAGCAGGGTCACTTCCTTAACAGGGAAACCGAGCGAGAAATATCCGACTGCCACGACAATTGCGCCAATTCCCAAAGCTATCCAGGCTGTGACCTTGCTCAGCCGATTCAATTCTTTCTGAAATGGAGTCGGCTCTTCGACGATGGATTGGGTTAGGTGGGCGATCCGTCCGAACTGAGTGGACATTCCAGTAGCGGTAACAATTGCCCGTCCGGTTCCCGAAGCGATGGAAGTCCCGGCGAAAATTAAATTAGGTCGATCCAGTTCACTGATCCCAACCTGGCTTGACGGATCAGCCGTTTTACGCGCAGGAATTGCCTCGCCGGTCAAAGTCGAATTGTTGGTTCGTAATCCATATTCTTCGATCACGCGCGCGTCAGCCGGAATGTTATCGCCTTCTGCCAATACCAGAATGTCGCCAGGGACAATCTCACTGGATGGAAGATAACTTTCGATGCCTTCACGAATGACGTGCGCAAAGGATGGCAGGATCTCGCGCAGTTTTTCAATGGCCTGCCCGGCTCGATGTTCGCGCCAGAATGAAAAACCTGTGTTGATAAAGATGATGCTCCAGATGATCAGCGCAAGTACTACATCGCGTTGAGATAATGCGGCCAGCCCGACAATAAGCAATACCAGCGCGGGCGGATGCACAAACTCCTGTAATAGTTTTTCCCCGATCGGTTCCTTCTTTTGCTTCGAGAGAATGTTGTGCCCGTAGAGCGACAGGCGCGCAGAACTCTCCGCGTTTGTAAGCCCGGCCCTGGATGTTTCAAGTGCTTCATAAACTTCTGGTACACGCAGGTTATAGATGGGGGTGGCGCTCATGGAATGAATCATCAAAGCGCGGGAGGAAATCTCCCGCGCCAAAAGTTAATTTTCTTTGCCTGGAGCGGTTTCTTTCGGACCGCCCCCAAGTTTTGGTTCGGGCTTTTCGATGTACTGTTCCAGCAAAGATGGCGCGTCGGGGTGGTCGACATGCAGGGCGTGATTGTAGTCGCCGGCAACGGCAGGTTGTTCATATCTAACTGGGCGGCGTACTCCAAAAAGTTCAAAGAAGCGGGAAATGCCTACTAATATTGAATAACGATATTCCTGCATCCTGAGGGATTGCCATTCAACGATGGATGCCATTGCGCCCTTAACGCGCGCCTTGTCGCGCACGATACGATGGATCTGCTTTGGTTCACGATAGCCCAGTGGCGAGAGAAGCATCATATGGGCGGCAAGAGCTAGCAGCGTGAAGGAGATCAGCACCACCCAGCCTCCTTCGCTCCATTTTCCAACAAGTTGACCAATGAATACCACGAACGCAAGCGCGGCGGCAAAGGATGCTGCGAATGCGCCCCAGGCACGCGCTCGGCCAGTAAAAGTTTCGAGTATATTCTTGCGAACAGCGAGGCCCATGATCATAATTGGCATGAACACGCCCACGCCATAAAATGGGACGGCCACACTTGTCTGGCCGCGTACGAGGAACATGATCAATACTGAAAGTCCAAATGTGATAGTCACTGAACGTGTAAATGTTCCGCGCGGATCACGATAAACAATAGCTTCCGGGATTTCGCCAATAGCCACGTCGCGCCATTCGGTGGCTTGCGCATCCTGGAAGGCTGTCATGGATGCCGCTGCCAGCATCAACACAGCTAATATTTGATATGCCCAAAATAGAAGTTCGCCGCCTGGGATTTGAGAGAAGCCAATGAAAGCCAGGTTGCCGATCAGCGTACGACCCAGTGTCCCATCGAAGACATTAAATCGCAGGGAAAAGTAAGTCAGGAAAAGCGTGGTCAATCCGCCATAGAAAAGAAAGGCAGTTTGCACAAAACGACCAACTCCGGATTTTCCGCTGTAAAAGTCCCATAGTTTATCCAGGCGCGGCATGTGTTGCTTGCCCCACTTTACGAGTTTTGCGTCTTCGTCAATGAAGAACTGAACGCCATTGGAAACAGCTTCCAACCCTGTAAGTGCGACCATTCCCTTCATGGATGCGGTCAGCATATGCAGTAACGCCTGACCAAGTGAAACAGTCGCGGCAGTTGTCGCAAAAGGCTGGGCGGCCACGCCTTTGAAGTGCGCAATCAGCAAACCAATGCCCATTGTAATGGTTAGCATCACGAACACGCCCAGCATGGTAAACACCACACGCGATGACTCTCCGCGCCCCCGGATTGTCAGGAACCATGTCACTGCCGCAAGCGCCGCGCCAATCGCGAAATGCCAGACCCAGTTGGCGTCATAAGCATTGATGATGGACAAAAGTTGATCTCCGCCCGAAAGCGCTGAAACCACTATGGTAAGCACGTAATCCTGAATCAATGTAACGGCGACGATCAGGCTTAGTGTTGGCTTAAGATAGCGCATCGAGGCAGTGTACGAGCCGCCGCCTTCGTTGAATGGTCCAAGCGAGTACATGTAAAGTACGCCAAAGACAAAATTGGCGAAGGCGATAACAGTCACTGCAATGTAGGCATATTTTTGCATTCCGTAAGGATGCAGCGCGCTCATCATTTCGCCGGTGGCATAGTAATACGATGTGAAATAATCCACGCCAAATAAAGCGATGGCCGCCAGCACGCCGATCTGTCCGGCGCCGTGAATGTGGGCATCCGTCTGATTCTCTTTTGGGGCAACACGCAGGGAAATGACTACAACAATAATTAGTAACGCAATGGAGAAAAACATAATGATAACCTTGACGCCTTATGCGTTTCCAAATGCTTGTTCGAACAGCTCAAGCAAATGGAGCAAATGTTTACGAGTGGACGGGTTGTAGCGTGTGTCCTGGCTGACCTTCAATTCCTCCTGGCGTACAGCGCGCACAACGAAGGCAGGGACGAACATGATGCGCCCCGCCGGAATGACCTCGAATTTTGTGATGTCGAGGCGAAGTTCCTGGTCGTCGAAATAGGGCAGGCTCAGGCTCAGGCCGCGGTTCAAGTTGCCGGATGCAGCGTGTTCCTTGATGCGGGCAATGATCTCTTTGGCCTGATAGATCGCCAGCGCGCGTCCCTGGTTGACCAGTTGGCCGAGCATTCCGTATCGTTTCTTTGTATATTCCTCGTCGGCGGAAATATAAGGCGCAAGTGCAACAGCCAGGAATAGAACTTCCATGAATCGCTGCATTGACTTGATGTGGGCATTTGCCTCGTCTATCGATTTGACAAGCATCTTCCCGTTTTGATCGAACGCCACCCATTGCGGCACGAAAAACTTGCGTGCAAACGGGACAAACGGGACCAGCAAATCGCCGCGTTTATTATCGGTTGCGCCTTCTTCGGCGATTGCGTCTGTCGAGGCTGTGATCGCAGATTCCGGCTCCAGGTCGTCAAATTCAGGAACGGATGGAATGGTCTCATCTTTGTCTGCGGGTTTATATGTGACGGTTCGACCTGCTGGCAGCATGTTGTAGATCATGTGCACAACAGTGGCATGACGGAGCAGGCCAGCCGAAACGGAGACAGCCCGATCCGGGCTTTGTTCCAGTCCGTTGAATGCGTGCCGCAAGCCTTTGTATAGCTCCACCTTGCGGAAACGGTTGAGAAAACTTCCGACCGAATGTGTGCGTTGATTTTGGGGAATGGATACCAGCACCGGCTGATCGACATTTTCCAAATTGCATATCACCCGATCTGGCAGCGTGAAGCTGATCTGCCAATCGCCGTCCATGATCGATTCCGCGATCTGCTTTCCCTGTGTTTCGAGAAAACGCTGCACGATTGCGGGTTGGGCGGAGAAGAGACTTTGTTGACGTTCGTATTCCTCTGTCAGCCGGTCTGTCAGGTTTGTTCCGCCTGCGGCGTGTGAGGGTTGTTTTGGATTGACTTCTGACATAATTAACCTTTTTGAAATGTAGGATGAAAAAACAATCTGCAAGATGAGAGATTGGATTTCTTCAGGCTGTTGCCTGATGAAAAATTTAAGTGGCGCGAAACAGGAGGATTGGAGAATGCAAAGCTCAGGATAAAATTTTGTGCAGGAACCAAAGCATGCCAACCTCGCCAAACATCGAAAGATAGAGCAATGTGTTTTTCGCCCATTCAACTGTCAGGCGCAGGGTCTGCGCTTGAAGCCAGAAAAAAAACGTTAGAACAATAATTGAAAGGCTCCAGAACAGGATGCTTGCGAAAGGCCGAAGGGAAAATCTATTTTTCATTGGATAGGATCCGCTCAAAGTCCAGACCGACGCGCCGGCTTTTTCCAGCGCTTCGCTCAGGGGCTTGTTCCAAAACCCGATCTGTTGCTCGGCGAAACAAATGACAACATCCCCGGTTTTGCTGATGGGTTTCAAACTACGGACCCAGTTTCGGCCAAACTCGAGTCGCGTCTCGACGCTGATGCGATCATCGCGAGTGAGTGCGGCCAGCATGGCCAGCCTGCGACGCAGGTGTGGTTCTTCCAGGATGTCGCCGCACAGGCCGACAAATAAAACAGCCACCCGGGCGGGGGCTGCCGTTTCCCAGATTTCGCGCGCAACCCTGGCTTCATCAATATCAACGCCCGGAACCAGAATCACCAGCCGCCTGATGTTGACACTCTCATTATTTTGAGACGGCATTGATTCGGAAGCAACGGCGGTTTCTGTAGTTCCCATGTTTTTGGAAATCTCATCCGGCGGATGAAGGATGGCAATTTCATTTTCCAAAACAGGGATTTCAGATCGGACCTTGAATTTGGGCATTGGAGTAGTCATTTTTCTTTGCTCGCTAAAAATGATGATAGCTGTAAGAAATAAAAGGGTGACAAAGAATTTGACCAGCCTCATAAAGAACAAATAAAAAAACGCCCCGAAGTGGGGCGTTTGAGTGACAAAACTAATATCAATTTTGGATGGTTGTCACATTTCTAACCACCTGACACTTTAAAAAATTGCCAGGAATAGAACACAGATTTTGCGGATGATGCAGATTCGCGCGGTTTCCTTTGAAAAAATCAGCGAAAATCCGTTAAATTTGCGTTATCCGCGTTCTATTTTTTTAGCAGACATCAATCTGTCAGGTGGCTAGTCACATTCTATTCTTTATCTTCATCGGCCAGGAATCGGTAGCCGATGCCTGCTTCGGTCAGGATATGTTGTGGATGGTCCGGGTCTGCCTCCAGTTTTTTTCGTAACTGCCGCATGTAGACGCGCAGGTATTCAGTGTGGTCGGCGTCAGCCGGATCCCAAACATGCGTCAAAATACTCTTGTGAGTCAAAACGCGTCCGCGGTTGGATGCGAGATACGCCAGCAGTTTGAATTCAGTAGCGGTGAGTTTAACGTCATCTCCTTCGCGGGTCACGTGATGCCAGGCAAGATCAATGGATAAATTCCCGGCTTTGACGAGGCTGGTTTGGTCGCTGCCGGTTCGGGTCGAGTGGCGAAGCGCAACGCGGACGCGCGCCAGCAATTCTTCGATGCCAAATGGCTTGGTCAGGTAATCGTCCGCGCCTTTATCCAACGCCGCCACTTTGTCGCGCTCGGCGTCGCGCACGGACAGCACGATGATCGGACACTGCGTCCACTCGCGCAGCCGCGCACAGACCTCGATGCCATCCATGTCTGGCAGGCCGAGATCAAGGATGACGATATCCGGCGGATTGGCGGCAGCCAGGGTTAGAGCCTCTTCACCGCGGCTGGCAATCGTCACTTTGAAATCCTTTTCAGTGAGGATCGTGCGCAGGGCGCGCAGAATTTGCGGCTCATCATCGATGACAAGAATGTTTGGCGACTGACTCATGCGTTCTCCGGCTCGGTGGGCAGTTGGGGCGGCGGCGCTCCGTCCAAAGTGAGCGGCAGCGTAAAGTTGAATGCAAAACCGTGCGGCAAATTCTCCGCCCAGATTTGGCCTTCATGCGCTTCGATGATGCCTTTGCAGATCGAAAGTCCCAGGCCGGTGCCGGTCACGCGATCCGCGGCTGTGATGCGGTAAAACTTGTCGAAGATGCGATCGATGTGTTCGGGCGGAACCTGCGGCCCCTCATTGCTGACTCGCACAAAAACCTTGTCGCCTTGAGCTTCAGCGTGAATGCAAATCAATGTGTTGGCAGGCGCATATTTGAGGCTGTTGCTAATTAAGTTGGTGAAGACCTGTTCCATTTGAACAAAGTCCACCGGCACCAGCGGAAAGTCTTCGGGAATATCGATTTCAAGTTGGTGACTTTCCGCCAGCCGCCGCATTCGAGTGAGAACACTTTCGACAATTTCACGGAGGATGTTCCATTGTTTTTGCGGCTTCAACGCACCGGACTCGATGCGCGACATATCCAGCAGGTTGCCAACCAGAATATTCAAGTGATCAGTTTCATCGTCGATGGCGGCCAGCAATTCCGGGCGGGCAGGCGAGTCCCAACCGACCTGGCCGCCTCGCAAGCTGGACGCCGCGGCCTTGATCGTCGCCAGCGGGGTCCTAAGTTCGTGCGAGACGGATGACAGCAAAGATGATTTGAAACGGTCACTCTCTTCCAAAACTTTTGCGCGCGATTCGGCCTGCACCAGCGCGGCGCGTTCCAAAGCCAGCGCACCCTGACTGGCAAAGGTTTGCAACAGCCGCCTCTCGCTGGACGAAATGGCGGGCGCCGTTCGCCACACATGAATCTCCCCGATCACGCCGCGCACCGCCTGGATGGGCAAAGTCAGTTCGGATGGACGCGCAGGTGGCGCTGCATCGGCGGGCAATTGAAGGGAAAATGACTGCGGGCTGGCGACTTCGATTTTTACGCATTCTCCCGCGAATATCGCCTGAATATATTCGATCAAAATGTGTACGATAGTTTGATCGCCATGTACGCCGGAGAGCGCCGTGCTTAATTCATAGAGTTGAGTCGCTTCGCGCTCGCGCGCAGTTGCCGCCGCCAGACCTGCCTGCGCGCGTCCGACAAGCTGGCTGATCACCACTGCCACGAACAGAAAGACCAACAGCACAACCACGTCGCTGGGGCGATGGACGGTCAATGTGTAATAAGGAGGAATGAAGAAATAATTGAAGGATAAAAATACGCTCATGGCCGCGGTAATGCCGGGACCAAGTCCCCACAGTGCAGTGCTCAACCCAACCGGGATCAACAGCAAAAGGGCGATCAGGGAAGTATCCAGCGCGTCGCGCATGATGTAGAAAGACGCGGTAGTAACCGCCACCAGCCCAATGGCGAACACATATCCAGGAAAACGGGAAGAGAAAGCTGCCACGCGCATTTTGTTTCGACTCCATTATACCTTTTGCGCTTAAAGCAAGAGCCGCCTCTCAATGAGGCGGCTCTTTTGATTGTGAGTCCTGCTTACTTCCCAGCGCGGATCTTGGGTCCGCTCATTGGAGCGCCGAACAGCGGAGCGAAGACGCAGAAGTCAAACAGGCCGGCGGCGAGCGGTACCAGGCCGACGACAGTCACGATGATTCCGGTAACACCGGTCAGTCCCAGCAGGCCCCAGGCAATCAGCAAAAGGCCAGCCACAACACGGGTAATGCGTCCAGCAGTCGAAGCCATGAAAGAAACAAACGGGTTCATTTTTTATCTCCTTTGGATTTGATTATCTTGTCCCCAGTATAGGAGCTTGATGAAATCCTGTCTGTGACAAAGTCACATAGCCGTGCGGGAATCCAGTGATTCAAAATCGAGCACTTCGATCTCGCCGCGGCCTGAGCGGATGAATCCGCGCCCGGTGAAATCTTCAAGGATGCGGCTGATGACCTCGCGCGAACTGCCCAGCTCGGACGCAATTTCCTGATGTGTGATGCGCGTCGGGTTGTGGACCCGGCAGCGGGTCCCGATTAAAGAGGCGACTCTAACATCCATGCGTTTGAAAGCCACCTCATCCACAATTTCCATCACGCTTGAAAGACGCTGCGAAAGCAGGTCGAAAACGAAACCGCGCCAGGCATCATATTTTTTAACCCACTCGCGGAATTTGTCCGCAGGAATCATCACAGCCTCTGCATCTTTTTCGACGGTTGCGATCGCGGGAAAAGATTGCTGGCTCAAAATGGCGTTGGCGGTCAGGATGCAGCTTTCTCCAAGGCCGAAACGATAGAGCGTGATCTCGCGCCCCGTCTCGCCGATTTTATAAACGCGCACCACGCCTGAAATTAAAAGCGCGATGGCCTGCACTCGATCTCCCTCAACGAACACATCCTTGCCTGCTGGAATGTGCGCGAAGAAAGCCGCCTGCTGAAATTCGCGCGCGAGATTTGCATCCGCCTGCTGGAGGATGGGCAGGGCAAGTGTGATGCGGTCGAATTGCGAGGAATCAATCATCGTTCTTTTCTATTACCCAAAAATGGGATAAACCAAAAATCTTCAATGGCGTCTTTTCCAAAAACTGCAAAATTGTTCGCAAAACTTTTCCGAATGCGCCGAAGCGGGCGATGATATTGTCGTATGCGCCGAAGACCACGGTGCGCTCGATGAATTTAACAGGCAGGCCGTCGAATAGTTTCTGCATGTCGCGGCGTGAATAAACGCGCACGTGCGGAGCAAGCTTGTCGCGCCAGGTGCGAGGTAAATAATTTACGAAAAGTTTGTTGCCGAAATAATATTTGCCTTTCCAATAAATGCCGTGCGTCTCGAATGGATAGCCGCGGTTCGGACAAAAGATCACGGCGCGGCCGCCGGGCCGCAGCAAGCGGATCATTTCGCAGATGGCGGCGCGGTCGCTCTGGACGTGTTCGATCACCTCGTGGCTGAGGATCAGGTCAAAGGTCCCGGAAGGAAGCGGGATGAATTCACCGGCGGCGTTGAAGATGCGCGCGGAATTTGTCCCCGCTTCGGCGGCGCGCTCGAAGTCGAATTCCAAGCCGAAGATTTTTCCGCCGAACGGCGCGAGGTGTTCGACATACATGCCCACGCCGCATCCATTTTCGAGGATGTTGCCTTTGATTCTTTCACCCGCAAAACGGGCAATCATTTCGAGTCGGCGTTGTTGCCCTGCTCGCCAAACATACGAAGGTTCGCCGCGCAGGGCGGCTTTGTCAAGGTTTCGTTGATTCATTTGCGTTATTATACTTGCACCTTTTATACCTCTATGCTAAAATCCTGGCGTACGGGAACTCAATATCGAACGCAACGAGAAGTGGGTAACCCCCACTTTTCTGCTTGTATATAAAGGACAATCACGGAGCAAGGCATGACCACTAAAAACGAGTTTGCCCAGGCCTTCAACGAAGTGCTGGAAGAAAAACAACTCTCCAAGGAAATCATCCTCGGCGCAATTGAATCTGCCATGGTTTCGGCTTATCGGCGGGCGGTCAACGCGTCGACGGCGCAACAGGTCGAAGCAAAAGTAGACCCCGATACCGGGCCGGTAACCGTCT
>JAJYOH010000089.1 GCA_021796315.1 Chloroflexota bacterium | reverse complement strand
GGCACGCGCCTGTGACATGATCGAGAAACGGCACGGCGTAAAATTCGACCTCGACAATATTCCGCTCAACGATGAGAAGTCGTTCGAGTTAATGGGCAACGGACAAACCGCGGGTGTCTTCCAGGTGGAAGGGGGAGGAATGACACGCTATCTGGTTCAGATGAAGCCGAAGACGCTGGATAACATCATTGCCATGGTAGCCCTCTATCGTCCCGGCCCGATGGCATTCATTCCCGATTACATTGCGCGCATGCACGGCGAGGCCGAAGTTGAATACCGGCATCCATCGCTCAAACCGATCTTTGAATCAACCTACGGCATTCCGGTTTATCAGGAACAGTTGATGCGCGCCGCTGTTGAGTTGGCGGGATACACGCCTTCTGAATCGGATGAATTGCGAAAAGCCATCTCGAAGAAAAAGAAAGAAGACATCGAGAAGCACCGCAAAAAATTCGTGGACGGCGCGACCAAGAACGGCATGGTCAAAGATATTGCCGAAAGCATTTATTCAGACTGGGAAGAATTCGCGCGTTACGGGTTCAATAAAAGTCATGCAGCAGATTACGGCGTGATCGCGGTGCAGACAGCCTATCTCAAAATGCATTACACCGCCGAATACATGACGGCTTTGCTTTCGGCCTCGGCGGGCATCACGGAAAAGGTTGCATATTATGTAGCCGATGCGCGCACGATGGGCGTGCCCGTGCTCTCGCCGGACATCAACTTCTCCGTCTGGGATTTTGAGATCGAAGATGCTCCCGTAGGTCACGTTTTAAACGTGACCTACACTCCAGAGCAAACCCAACCACAAATCCGCTTTGGACTCGGCGCGATCAAGAACGTAGGGCAGAACGCGGTGGAATTAATTGTCGAAGCACGCAAGGATGGAAAATTTATTGACCTCAACGATTTCGCGCGCCGCGTCGATCTGCGCTCGGTTGGCAAGCGCTCGCTCGAATGTTTGATCAAAGTCGGCGCAATGGATTCGTTCGGCAACCGCGCCGCGTTGTTGGCCTCGCTCGACCGCATCGTCGCAATAAGCAGTAATCATTTCCGCGCCGCCGAAGCCGGACAAATGTCGCTGTTCGGAACGAGCACTGGCGTCGTCGAAGAAATCCATTTGCCCGATGTGAAAAATGTCGATAAGCGCGAAATGCTCAACTGGGAGCGCGAGTTGATCGGCCTCTACATTTCCGACCATCCGCTCACGCCGTATCAGGCCCAGCTTGCAACGATCGTCAGTTATTTTTCGGGACAGCTCGGCGAAGCGCAGCACGAAGAAAAAGTGCGCGTGGCCGGGCTGGTCACCAGCGTCCGCCCGTATCAAACCAAAGCGGGCAAGCCGATGGGCTTCGTCACGCTCGAAGATATTCAAGGCAACATGGACCTCGTGCTCTTCCCGCGCACATGGAAAGATTATCAAGCCGTGCTGACCGTTGGACAGATCGTCATCATCGAAGGCAAGATCGACGCGCAGTCCACGCCGCCAAAAATTTTGGTGGATGCTGTGCGGACTGAATTAAAAATGTTGGTTTCATTAGACGAAGCGACGCGTCCATCCGCGCCAGAAGCGGCTCCCGCTTCAAAAGCCATGCCGCGTCCCGTGCCTCAACCCGCAAGTCGGACTGCAAGTCCGACCTACAACAAACCTGCGCGACAAGTTGCCGAAGCGCCCGCGACTTATGCGGCAAAGCCCGCCCCCGCCGAAGAGTGGAACGACAACACCATGCCACCTCCGCCGGATAATTTCCCTGATGACTGGCAGCCGTCGTTTGAGAACGAGATCATCGCCGCGCGGCCAGAGCCGAAGGTTGACAACAAACCTGTCGCACCGAGAGATTTGGTGGAAAAGGCCAAAGCCGAATCAGAAGTCGAAGAACGGGAGCCGGTTGAAGGTGCGCGTGAGGCGCTGAGTCAGGACCTGGTCGTGACTCACGTCGAGCCGCGTCCGATAGCGAACTCATCGCGTATGCCTCCGTCGCTGTATGTCCCGCTTGCGAAGGAAGAGAACGACCAGAAGCATCCGCCGAAGCAGATCACGGTTCTGCTGAGGTCAACGGGCGATCACGAGCGCGATAAGCGCCGCATCAAAACCATTTACGGCACGCTGATCTCTTTCCACGGCCGCGATAAATTTTCGTTCCAGATCTTCGAGAACGGCAAGGGCTATCTGATGGACTTCCCCGGCGAGTCGACGCGCGTCTGCCCCGAAATGCTGGCGCGCCTGCAAAAGTTGATGGGCGAGGAAAGCTGGCGCGTGGAAGAGATTACGTTTCAATAGGTAATTGATATGATACAAGTATTTGAAAAAGAAAATCACAAAATAATCTGGGGCGATGCGCTTGAAGCGCTGTCTAAAGAGATTCCTGATAATTCCATAGATCTCATTTTTGCTGATCCGCCTTAGAGAGCGTTTTAAAAGTGGTCGAGTAAGATTGGGGAATGTCCATATTCACCCAAACCTACCCGACCGACCTGAAGTATGCCGAATGGCAACAGATTTCGGAATTCTTTCCAAGCTACGAAACGGGCCGCCCACCAAAATGGATTTCTCATCCAGGTTCTTTGCATCCGCGGAACGTCCCAGCCGTCCGCTGTATTTTTGGCAGGCATGTTCGGCAATAATTTGTTCGCGTCCAGCGGGACAATTGGGAAACAACTCGCGCACCCGTTCTGCAAAGCGCGACACATACTCCTGGTCAAGTTCCACGCGGCGCTCAGCCACACGCTCACTTTGGCGGGCGCGCAATTCGGCGTCATCCAAACATTCCTGCTCGGCGCGCTGGAGTGCGGCCTCTTCCACCAACAGCCCTTGCCGCTCGTAGCGTTTGCGGGCGCGGCTCCATTTCAAGACGACTGCTGATAATGTGGAATACTTGTCTGAGCGTCGGGTCAGCGCCGCGTCGCCTGATGGGAGGAAAACGAGATGATCCAAATCGGCGCACGAAAGACAGAGCGCTCCTGTGCCCTCGACCAGCGTGATCCAGGCGCCATGTCCCAAATGCTCGCCGCATTCATCACAGGTTGAATCTCTGTTGGTGATGAAGACTTTCAAGTCCATGTTACAAGGTTTCCAGCAACCCTTTTCCAAACAATGTCAAACGAATTTCAGCAAGATACTTTGACTTGTACCCATCGCTTGTTCTTTCTTTGTTCTCGTACTCAAGGATGCCAAAATCAGCCAAGGGGTATAGCACCATGCGCGCAATGGCAGAGCGCATGGTGCTGTTCACAAAAGTTTGATCGGAGCTGGGCCAGGTAAAGCGCGTCTCTTTGATCAATTGATCGGCGAACGGTTCGTAGGAGATTGATTTGCCAACGGGTAATTCCAGCAGGCTCTTCAGAGTGATTTTATTGAAATCGCTCGGCAAGCCTCGACTCAAGCCCGAGACGGGAAACGCCATCCTCCAGTCCATCAGATGCCACCAGGCGGAAAGCATGAAACTAATCTGAATCGGGTCGGTGAAATTCAAAAAGAACTCACCTTCTTGCGTTATCTTCCAGATACGAGCTTGCCCGCCAACCGCAAGCATACTTGTATTAGCAAGTGTATGGAGGAAAGACAACTGCCAGACATCATCTTCACTGTGTAGTTTATAAACCTTGTCTCCATGTTTTTCATCGAGCACAGGCGGGTTGACGAATTTGGCGCAAACAGCGCGCACATCTTTAAGCGGCAGATTCCCAGTGGACTGTGTGCCGACAACGCGATTATTTTTCAAATAATTCAAAAACGTAACCATATCCCGCCGCACAGCCAGCGAGTCAGCCGAGGCAAGTTGATCTTTGGTCAGCCCATTCTCCCAAGCCGCTATCTTCCCAGCAGATAGACTGTCAACTTTCACGGGCTGATAAAAATCCTGCTCATCTGTTTCCCTGCTCTTGCGTGGATGACGCAGTCTTTCATTCACTTCATTTAGATCGAAGCGCTCGGGGTCGAAATTTTCGCCAATCCATTCCTTGTACTCTCTGTGCTGGGGATGTTTGGGATTGGCTCTCGCTTCTAAAATCTCCTCATATCCCCCAACGCCGCCTGAATCTTCGGGCGGACAGGCGCGCTTGCCCGCAATACAAACTGGATAACGCACGCCCTCTTCTGTTAGCAGGATTTTTTCGACAATCAAGTCATGCAGCCAACTGTCGCCAAAGTCATATTCGTAGCGAAACTTGAAGCCCTCACGTCCGACGAGTTGATTCAATTTGAAGCGGGTTTCATTTTTTGTTCCCATATCCCCATACTCATCATCCTCAGGGTTGCCATAAATTTGATCGTTGATGGTGAACATGTGCAGGTGATAGTCATCCCAGCCCATGACGGTCTGCAAAATGGTGTGCAATTGAATTAACGTGGTCGTATTTGCCACCAAAATCCTGCGCCAGATGAGCGGTTTGGAATCGTTTAATGTGACTTTGATTTGATAAACTGTTTTTGATGCTGACATGGGATTCTCCTACAGATCGAAGATTGCGATACCGTCTTTCATGTTCAGGAAGACGAGCCGCGTCTTTGCCTGGGCGCTTCGACTCGGCTCAGCGCGGACCTTGAGTTGGTCGCCGATTGCCTGGGCATAGCGCTCCACCTGATGGTCGTACCCGTTCACGCTGATGGCGGATTGCGCTTCGGCGTCGCTT
This sequence comes from Chloroflexota bacterium, assembly GCA_021796315.1. Next base: position 9,359 of record JAJYOH010000089.1, on the reverse strand, counting down.
CGCACTTCGTCAGTTTTGAAGTCAATGATAAACCAGCCTGCTTCGGTGCGATAAAGTAAATCCATGATGCCGCGCTCATTGGGCAAATCATAGCGGACTTCGTGATGGCGTTCGGCGGCGTTGAGTTCGGCGAAGAGGGGATGGGCGCGCAAACGTTCCAACAGGCGGCGTGATTCTTGAATGGCGGCGTGGATTTCTTTGGGATCAGTCAATCCTGATTCGAGGGCGAAGGGTTTTAGGAAGTTCTCAAAATCATCATCGGGGAAATGCCAGCGGCGGATGGCTTCGTGGACGAGTCGCCCCACCAGCCAGGCGGGAGCGCGCGGGGTTTTGGTTTTGGAGACGATGCGGCGGACATGTTGCGGCGGGTCGGATTCGCGGGCGCGGATTTGCTCGATGACCAATTGGGTCTTGTCGTGGCCCGCGGGGGCGAGGAGAAGGCGGGGCATTTTGGGGATATCGCCTCATCAACGGAGATGATTTTCAAGCGTTTCAATAAAACGCCTGAAATAGGATAACCGCTGTTTGAGCGCACTTGGATTGACAGCTTCCAAAACCTGAAATGACCGTTTTCCTTTTTTATATGCCTTATTTTTGCAGTTACGAGTAGCGTGTTCCAAAGCCTGTTGTATTCGATAGCGGTCGTATTGTTCCAGGTTAGTTTCTGGCAACAAAGCGTTCTCTTGCAAATCCGCGCCGAAAACATTACGCAGGGTGGCGTGGTCAGCCATGATCCAAGTTTCCATGCAAGTAACCATCAATTGAGCTTGTTCATCGAAAATGGCGTTGGGTGGAACCCATCCGTCGCGGGTTCTGAGGTGATTCCAAGGAGTAATGTTTTCCGCAATTGGATCTTCGCTGTCTACCAACAGCATGGGGTAGTCCGTTGGCGACTTGGAATTCATCGCAGTTTTGAAATCGTCAAATGCTGCATTGCGTCCACCGCAGGCAAAAATGCTAGGCATTTTTCCCGCAAGGCCAGACTTTTCAATCAGTTTCCGAAATCCCCGGCGGCATTGGATATGCTGATATTTACTATCACCACCGCCTTCAACATAAATTGTGACTTTCACCAGCGCGTTCCTCCCAACTCACCGCGGGTCCACAATTCGCCGAGGCGATATTTCTCCAGCCATCCTGCCAATTTTTGCGCGTCAAGACGCTGAATGATGGATTGTCCATCATGCTTTTCGCAGACCAGGACAGATTCAGGTTGTTCGGTCAGCGCGTCCACTAAAATATCGGAATGGGTTGTGACGATCAATTGTGCGTGTTCCGACATCGCAATCATTAAATCTGCCAGTTTGGGAAGAATGTCGGGATGTAAACCCAATTCAGGCTCTTCAATACAAACCAACGGCGGCGGTTCAGGGTCGCATAAAATTGCAAGCAGGCACAGGTAGCGAAGGGTACCGTCTGAAAGCCGAGTGGCGGGAATGGTAAAATTGCCTTCGGTGAAAAAAACCTGCACCGTGCCACCTTCAACGCTTACATCAAAATCATCCAAGCCGTCGTATAAATCGCGTAATGCGGCAAGCAAAGCGTTCTTGGCTTTTGGATTACGACGCAGGCGGTTTAAAAATAAGCCCAGGTTGGAGAAGTCTTCTTCCAGGCGGTCATTACGCATATCCGCTTTTTGTGGTTCACGAAAGATTGCGTTTCGCCCAAAAGCCCATTCATGATAAATGCGGATTTTTTCATACACACTTGCCAGATAGGAAATTTCTGGATATGTCTCAGGATCGCGGCGTTGAACAAGGATCGAAACATCCGGCTGGACATGTTCTTGTGAAAGGCCTCGCTGTTCCTCTTTCACATTCAAAACTGGCCGCCCTTGTTGATAGTGATAATAGAAATAAGGCTTGTCCTTACCTGAATAGGGTTTTTCATTTTCAATACGCTCATCGTCCAACCGAAAGGTTTGTTGTTCAGAACGAAACGCGAGCATATGCCTCAAAGGTTGACTACCCAGGGGATTGCTGATCACTGCGTTAATCACAGCCGCGCCCTGAGAGCCGCCTTTCCAAATCCATTCGCTTATGCCGCCGCCTGCACGCACTGTCTCGCGTAAACCATTTGCAGATGAACGCAGTAAAACGATTGCCTCAATCAGGTTGGATTTACCTGAGCCGTTTGGTCCAATGAAAACATTGAGGGGACTCAATGCAATATCACAACCTTCCACGCCATAGGACAGGATGTTTTTCAATGTAAGCGAACGGATAAGCAATGAATTTTGGGTCATTTTTTCTTGCTCCTTACAGCCCCATTTTAACCGTTTGTTCCCTTGCCAACTCGACCAATTCTCGCACAAACTCCAGCAACGTCTTTCCCGTCTGCGCGGACAGGGGAACCGCTTCTTCCCCGACTTCGGGCTGGGCGGTTAAATCCCGAACCTGGGATAACCTTTGAGATAGCTCGGCTGGCAGATGTCCGCGCTCGACGAGTTCGTAGTTGATGATCTTGAAGAAGGAGGAGTCGCGGTAGTGGTCGCGGCGGGCTTCGAGGTTGCCTTCGACGACGGTGACGGATAAGGATGTGAAGCGGCGAATCTCACGCGCCCATTGATGTTTCAACGAGGCGGGACAGATGGTGACCACCTTTTGGATATCGCGCATTTCCTTTAAGAGTGCGGCGGCGGCAATCGCCTGCACGGTTTTGCCAAGTCCCATGTCATCGGCAAGCATGGCGCGGCGGCCAAAGGCGAGGTGCATTGCGCCTTGTTCCTGATAGGGATACAGTTTAGTGGAGAGAACATCGAAGATGCGGCGTCCGCGTTTGACCTGATCGAGGAACCATTCTTTTTGTTGGGCCACTTCTTCGCGGTCTTGCAAGAGAGCAAGATGCTCGCGCACGGCTTCCGTCAGGTTGACCAGGGGACGTTCGCGCGCTGCAAGGTTTTCGATGGCGGCTAACAGCGAAGGCAAGGCCAGGAGCGGCGAACCAACCAAAAGTCCAGAAGGATCGAAATAGCGGTTAAGTAAATCTTTGACGGGGGTGCGGTCAGGGAGAGGAAGGGCAACGCGCGCGGTGACATCCATCCCGTGATGCAAATAGATTTGCGTCCCGTGCGGACGTTCCTCCGCAAGTTTCCTGAGTTTCTTGCCATGTTCCTTTTCAAGGGAAATCAGCACGCCTTCGATGTGTTTGCATGTGCCGATCAGATTGTTTTTATAATCTGGGCAGGTGCAGGAGTTTTGCAGTTCATCCAGCGAACGGATTTCAACGCGGTAGGCGCGTCCCGAAACGGAGCTAACCTCGAATAAACTAAAAACGGGATGACTGCCTTTGTTGGCGATCTTGAGAATTTCCGCGCGGGCGCGCTCGCGTCGGCGTTCGATTTGTTCCTGGATATCAGAAGGCGTGGGGATACTCCGAAGGTTTTGTGGAGAGATAATCTGTTTTACTGATTATACTTGTTGTGGAATTTTATTTTGTAAAGGGAATCATCTATTCGAGTCAACCTGCTGACAAAAGTGGTGGCGCTGTGAAACGATAATTTATTGTCTCAGCCCCCACTGCAATTGCCCTGATGATGGAAGAGCAATATTAATAATCGCACGGACGGTATGAATCCGTCCGTGTAATTATTTTTTGGTGGAAATCTTATGGTCCCCAATTTGACAGGACATGAATTACCAGATCAGGAGTTTTTGGGTCATTGGTCTTTAGATGCACGGCATAATCATGCGGACCGTCCATGCCGGGATGCATCATGAAGACGCTGGAATCAATCGTTGTGCTTTCACCGGGTTTGAGAGCCATCGAACCGATGGTCAGATCGGGAGGTCAGCACCCCTCCAAAATTTCGACAGACGGTTTCTCCCTGAAACGCAGCATCCCGTCGCCGGTGTTGGTAACTTTGATCGTGAAGGTTTTATTGTTGCCAAACGGAACGTAGCCGTAGTCAATTTTCTGTTGGTCAACGGCAATCGCGGGTGTTCCACCGCCACTGCCGTTCTGATTGGCAAACAGAAATATCGCGGCGATCATCAGAACACCGCCGAACGCAACAAATACCCAGGGAAAACTTTTCTTTTGCCTTTTATGTCTTTTGCTCATTGAGCCTCCTCATCTTTGATATTCAAACTGGAATGAATACAAATATGCAATCAAATCCCATATTTGTTCTTGTGTAAAAATAGGTCCCCAGGATGGCATGCCCGTGCCCATGCCGCCGCGCAGGATTTTTCCCTGTAGCAGTGCAGGACTTGCGCCGAGCATGCGTGTTGGGTCGGCGAAGTTTGCAGGAGTTTGCCTGATCATGTTGGTGTCACCCGCCATGTTTTGCTTTGATGTTTCTCCAGCCGCGGCAAGTTTGTCGGCAAAGACGCCATTGCCTGCGCCTTTCTCGCCATGACAGGCCGCGCAGTTTTGGGCATAGAGGCGCTGTCCACTTGCAAGAGACTCAAGTGTTGTGTTGGATTGCCAGATGGAGGCAACTACATCCCATCGTTGAGTTTCTGTGAGTGCCATACTGTTTAGTTCTTCAAATACTTGATAGGGCGAATGCGTCCGATAGTAATCAGCGGATTGATCGATTGGTAAATTGGTTACCAGTTGTTGGCCGCGGGTGGCTGCTGGCTGATCGCCGGGAGTGGCTGGCGCGTTATGCGGAGCGTCAATGTCGAGGCCAAGAGAAACGTATAGCGGTGGGGAAGCAGGCTCAGGGTCCGCATTTGAACCGCTGATTTCAATCGTGCCACGCATCCGCCAGTGATTGAGTCCGCACCAGCGCGTACAGAAAAATGTATAAATCCCAGGCTTGTCAAAAGTCAAAGTGATGTCAGTGACTTTGCCAGGCAGGACATCCACGCTCTGCATATCCATCTGACCGACAGCAAACCCGTGAACAACATCGTCGGATGTGAGTTGCAAATGAAGCGGCTCGCCAACAGTGGCATGGATTACACCAGGACTCCATCCGCCATTCTCCGCGATCCTTGCATGGATAAGCGGCGTGCGCGCCCAGATATAAAGCGGCGCTCCAACCGCCCCCAAAATTGCCGCCGTTATCAAAATGCGGGAGAGGAGTTCCGGGCGTTTCATAGGAGTAACCATAGCATGACCAGCGTGACGATGAAACAAAAAGCGATGACGGGGACTAACGATACTTTCACTTCTTTTGCGGCTCTCTGCGCCATGCGCGCCGACCAGATTAACCCGCCGACCAATGCGAGTGTTTGTGCGGGCGCGAGAATGGAGGTGAGCATGGGTTGCCACGCGATATTTGCTGTGCCAAATAAATTCCAGCCGAGGCCGAGCGGGTCAGAGAGCGAGGCGAAAATGTAGCTCGCGTTGGTCAACACAAAGGATAAACTGAACGCTATCCAGAACATAAGACCGAGAGGAATGAGGGCGGTTGCGAGAGAAGCAAAACGTTGTTTGAGCGGAAGAATGCTTTTCGTTTTTAGAATCCCAAGTGCAAAAAAACCAGGAAGAATTACAAAGATGATAGCAAGAAAAACGAGGGTATATATAAACCAAGCACTGGCACCAACATGGTAAGCCGCGTCCTTGAAAGCGCCCCACGGACCAAACAAAACGCCTGCATAGATCATTGCCGAACCGAGCATGATGAAGGCCTTGAAGGCTTCGTCGATTCTTGTGGATGGTTTTGCAAGATCAGCAGAAAATGGACGAAGATTGATGGCGATGTTATCGTGCGGGCAGGTGCGGATACATTCCATGCACAATCCACAATAAGTATTTTTCGCCAAGCCGCCGGGAAAGACATCCCAGGGACAACCATAGCCTGCTGGCGATCCGTTGTAGCAAGGCTTGCCAACGCAGGTTACGCAGATCTGTCTGTCCTTGACTCGCAATTCAATCGGAGCAGTTTGCGAATACAGGCCGATGAATCCGCCGACTGGACAAAGATAACGACAGAACGAACGGCGTTCGAAGACCATGCTGAGTCCAATCGCAGCAAATAACATGGCCGCTAAAACGATCCCCGTAACATTGGGCGTGGTCAGAAGAATGCTACTGAACAGAGCTAATAGAAGAAACGAAACATTTTGCAACCAGATGTTACGGAGGAACTTGGGCCAACGCAGATTGAGCCATTTTGGTTTTTTATCTGGCGGCGTCAACACAGCGCCGCGTTGTAACCACTCGCCTGGCAATGGGATTGGGCAAACAGCGCACCATCCCCGCCCGAAGAAAGGGACTACCACGAGAATCAGGATAGCCCACCATGCAATCCACACGAATACAATGCTGAAGTTGCGGCTTCCAACAGGTGTGCCGATGAGTCCGGCGATGATAGCAAAGAGATATCCCGCCAGCATAATGGCAAATACAACAAGTTGTGGATAGCGACTTTTTAGCGCATTCTTGATGAAGGGACTACGAGTAAGTTCAATACGATTGGATATATTCACCGCTTTCAACCAATCTTCCTTCGTTGTAAAAGGAAAGACATTTGCGCCGCACGCAAGTGCAGGTGAGAAAGCGGAAAGAAACCAATCAGACCGAGAATGGCAAGACCAACTGAGCGATATAACCAGTCATTTGTGCCAACTGTCAATTTGCCGATCATGAACGGGTGCATGGCGCCACAAGTGACATTGCACCGAAAGCGGTATGAACCTAGCTTGTTGGCAACAAAGGTCAATGTGGCGGCCTGACCTGGGTCGGCTTGGACTGAAATGTCGTAACCATCTACATATAGACCATGAACCACGTCTGTGCTGATAAGATGGATGGTCACCGTATCGCCCGGGTTGACTTTAAGCTCGGAGGGAGAGTAAGCAAATTGTCGCGCTTCAATCCGAAAGGTCCGCTCCTGAGGCGCAATGGATTGAACTGGCAGTGGTGCGAACGCCACAACCAGCCCAGCTATTACCAGGAGGAGAAGAATGAAGCGAGAATTCATGAGGTTAAGGAATGTTCGACGGTCCGTACTTGGAATAGGTCGCGTCTATATACGTTCTGGCTTCCTGCGGACTTTTTCCTTCCCGCAGCATCCGCATCACATCCTGTGTAATGTCCACGCAAAGGGAACAGCCAAGAGCATGATTGTCGAAGGTGATCGCACCCTTTGCATCCGCACCCGAAACATAGCAGGAATAATTTGACGTGTGACCAACGTTTCCACAACCGCAATAACAGGGAATGTTTTTCATCACATCAGGGTTGGCCGCCGCGAACTGATAAGCCATTTGCACCGTCACAGGTGCGGACTGCACTTCCGCGGGCATTTGACCCATAGACATCAGATGCAGATCGTTCGTTTTGGTTTGTGTCGAACAGGCGGAGATTGCAGTGGTTAACAAAACCGCTATGATGGAAAGAAATAAAAGTTTACGCGCTTTTGAAAACATATTGAGCCTCCACGATCGGATAGCCCAATAGTAGTCTGACAATTAAATAGTCTCCAGCGCAGGATAGCGTAACGACTCATGCGCCAAATGGCTTATGACGAATGTCCCCGCTCTTTTTGACTTTATTCCTCCTCGAGGGGATGTTCCACCTCGCCCGCCATGAACGGATCGGGATCCTGTTCGAAGACGCGCAGGCAGGCACGGGTGCAGAAATAGACTTGCTCGCCGCGATACATAACGCCGGGATAATTTGTTGGGTCTTTAAGGTTACCTCCGCAGGCAGTTTTATATTCAGGCAATGGGGTGGCGGCAATCTCTGTCAAATTTGATTTTGAAATATAAGCTGGCAGGTGAAAATGATTAAATATGAAGTGATACTTTACTGGAACGCGGAGGACGACTCGTTCATCGCAGAAATGCCCGAACTGCTTGGTTGCATGGCAGACGGCGCAACTTATCGTGAAGCGCTTGCAAATATGGAGCAAATCGCACAAGAGTGGCTTGAAACCGCGCAAGAATTGGGCAGGGAAATCCCAGTTCCCAAAGGGAAGTTGGTTTATGCATGACAGAGGCATCCGAAGTCGCCGAGGCTTCGGATGTTTTTTTAGGCATCACCGCACACGGAGGATGAAGTGTACTATGTGGTGGAAGGCAGGGCGAAGATCAAAGTGGCGGACGAAGACCACGTTGTGCAGGCAGGTTCGGTAGTGTACGTGCCGAAGAACGTGGCGCATCGTTTCCACTCGATTGAAGAGGCCTTTCGACCCTATCCCATCCCCAGCTTTTTTGAAGAGGCTAGGCTGGCAGGGAGGGAGACTTGGACTTCGATACACTGCATAAGTTGAGTTGAATAATTGACAATCGTTCCAAGTAGCACATCAGAATTCCGGACAATCATGCGTTCTTTGCCATTGCCCCGTAAAGAAGTAAACGTCAACGCGACCTCGGCAACTTTACCGGTCTGCCCGGCAATAGCGACAAGGTCGCCCGTCTTGAATGGACGGCTTGTAAATAACCTTACCCCTGCGACCAAATCCGACGCTATTGTCTCCGAGCCAAGGACTAATGCACCGGTCAATGTAGTGCCCGCGATAACCATAATACCAGCGGCTCCGGTAGAATCGAGGATCATCTTTATTGTCCAGAGCACAATCCCCAAAGAGATCAGATTCCCGATAAACCGCAGCCAGATTGTCTTCGTCAGGCGCGAGAAAAACAGGGACACAAGAAAGGCGACCAGGAAGCCGCCAAGGCCAATTCAAACTGCATTCCCAATGTCATTCCAAAACGATGGAGATGATCCGAGCATAGAATGCCTCCTGAAAGGCTGAATTGTTTAATGAAGTGAATAATATGTTAATCCCACGCTAGGGTTGCATCTTGATCGTGTTGGTGTTCTTCGCGCCAGCGGAATATTATCTGATAGATAAAGGGAAAGGAGTTGATTTCACGTATAATTGAAACACGGCAACTCCCTCAGTTTTTACGGTTCCACCGCATAATACGCGCAAGCACATTCCCATGCGGACAATTCAAGCGCTGGCAAAGCACATTCTTGCTGGTGACTACATGGCCGAAAGCCTGTATACTGAGCGTGACTGTTGCTCCATTGCAGGAGCTATGACTACTTTTTCCTCCGGCACTTGTCCTTACTTTGGCAAATAAATTACGCTGAGAAGGAGACAAACATGAAAAAAGAACGTTCGCGGAATTCCTGCCTATCGTATGTCTTTTGGTGTGGGTCCATCTTCTTCTGCATCTTCATCCCTATTCTGGCTGGCGGACTCTGGTTTGGGAATAAAGTCTACACTGCCGCAATTGCAACCCCCACCGAGATCACGACCTGTGAAGGCATGCTTGAGGCGTTGCTGCATGGCTTCTACCTGCCGGAAGGGGACAAGGTTGTAACTGATTCCTTGCAGGATTTGGCGGTCTATCAGGTATCCGGGGATCAGATTACCAATCCGAATTTCTTATCAGTCCCGGAGAATCTAAAGCCGCTTCAAGCAGATACTGCTGCGCAGCAACGCG
>JAJYOH010000088.1 GCA_021796315.1 Chloroflexota bacterium | reverse complement strand
GATGCATTTGGCCGGGATTTCCATCCAGTCGGACATCCAGCTTCGCCGCCCTGAACGGATCAAACTCCGTGCCGACATTGGACGCCACCTGATCAGACTCCATTACACCTGAAACTTTGACTCCCGCCGCGGCCCGCTGACGGATTGCCTCGCCCAGCGGATCGGCAGTAAATGAATACGCCAGAAAATAAATGCTCGATTGGGCATTTTGAAGCAAAGGCAGGATCGCCTTCTGCACGTGATCGTCAGGCGAGAAATAAATTTCGACCGGCGTGCCATCCAAAGTCACGCGCGGATTCGGCGTAGCGGGCACATCGTTCGAGCCGAATTTATCATCCACGAACATTTCGTTGAATTCGGTTGTGTAATCCTCCGCGATCTTCGTCGAACGGATGCGCATCAAATTATTGTTATCTTTGTACGCGCCCGAGTCGGTAAAATTCATCGAACCCATCCAGACCTCGGAACGATCGATCACAACGAACTTATCGTGCATCAAGCCCTGACGACGATCCCCAAGCATCGGGATACCGGCATCCTTCAAAGCCTGCGGATCGGAGCGATCCATGTTGTCGCTTTCCATCACGATGCGCACTTGCAAACCGCGCTTATACGCGCGGATCAACGCGTCGCGCACGCTGTTCAGGCTCAAACTATAAGCAGCCATGTCCACGCTGACACGCGCCGCATCGATCGCCGCCACGAGAGGGCCATCCGCGCCGCCCGCAATTTGTTTTCCAAGCGGGTTGGTCGGGTCGGTGAAATACAATTCAAACCACGGGCCTTTCACGCCATAACCAACCTGCATCGGGATTTGAGTCAACTGCGCAGATTCTGTTGGAGGCTGAGTAACTGGCGCAGAGGTGACCGGAGGCGGCGCGGTTATCGGCGGAACAGATGTCCCGGAAAACAATTGACAAGCGACAAGCAAAAAACACAGTGCAAAAAATGGGCCGAAGAATTTTTTGTGCATAGCATTTCTCCTCACCGCGATTATACATTCATGGGAAGTGGTTTCCGCCGCTCTTCATTCACGTTCAGCCAACTCTGAAAAGTGCGATACGGTATAATCCCGCCGTCTCATGGAAGAAACTGAAATCACAACCTCCGCCAATCGTCAGATCGCCCGCGCCGCCGGGACGGTCATGCTTGCATTTGTTTTGAGCAACGTGGTCGGCCTCGTGCGCCAAATTTTGATCCTGCGCGTCTTCGGCACAAGCTCCGAAATGGACGCATACAACGCCGCGTCGACCATTCCCGATTTATTGTTTTATCTCGTCGCAGGCGGCGCGCTGGCTTCGGCTTTCATTCCGACCTTCACAGATTTTTTGACCAAGGCTGATCGCACCGGCGCGTGGAAACTGGCTTCATCCATCGCGAATCTTGTGGTTTTGACTCTGACTCTTTTCAGCGCGTTGACCGCCATCTTCGCGCCGTTCGTTGTCCGCAATGTTTTGTATGCGCTCAGCCCGGACCTCGATCCGGCGCTCGAATCCCTGACCATTTCCCTGCTGAGAATTTTATTGCTCACGCCGGCCATCTTCGGCCTGAGCGGACTCTTGATGGGCATTCTCAACACACATCAAAAATTCTGGCTGCCCGCCCTCGCGCCGACCATGTATTGGGTCGGCATGATCTTCGGCGTGATCTTCCTCGCGCCCTCGATGGGAATCTTTGGCCTCGCCTGGGGCGCAGCGCTTGGCGCACTCGGACATCTCTGCATTCAACTGCCCGATCTTTTCAAACTATCATTTAAAAAATATTTCCCATCTCTCGGATTGAATGATCCATCCGTGCGCGAAGTTGGACAACTCATGGGGCCGCGCATCATCGGCGTGGCGGTGGTGCGAATCAACTTCGTCATCAACGCAGTCATCGCCACCAGCCTGGCCGCCGGAAGTTTGACATCCATCAACGTGGCTTTCATGGTCATGACCATGCCGCAGGTGGTCATTGCGCAAGCCATCGCCATCGCCGCCCTGCCGACATTTTCAGCGCAGGTCGCGCGCGGAGAAATCAACGAGATGCGTTCCTCGCTCGCGTCCACAATGCGCGGAGTCTTACTTTTAGCTTTTCCCGCCATGATGGGATTGATCTTGCTGCGCGAGCAAATCGTCGCGTTATTTTTCCAGCACGGGAATTTCACATCAACATCCACCGACATGGTGGCGTGGGCATTGCTCTGGTATTCAGTCGGGTTGATCGGCCACTCGATGGTGGAAATTTTGGTGCGCGCCTTTTACGCGTTGCACGATACAAAAACTCCGGTGACCATCACGACCATCGCCATGCTTTTCAACATCGCTTTCAGTTTTGCATTCGCAGCCTTATTTTCCAAAATCGGCTGGATGCCTCACGGCGGACTGGCGCTTGCCAACTCTCTCGCCACCGCGCTTGAAATGACCGGCCTTTTTATTTTGATGCGCCGTCGATTGAAAGGCATCAACGGCCCGCAAGTTACGAGTGGATTTTTCCAGGCCGCGTTTGGTTCATTCGTCATGAGCGCGGCGTTATTTGCATTGCTGAATTTCTTTGGAAATATTTCTGTCTGGATTCTTGTCCCCGTTGGAATCGTCGCGGGCGGGTTGGTCTATGCGGTGATGATGTTTATTTTGCGCGTGCCGGAGCTGCAAGCCGCCGCATCTTTCATCTTTCGTCTTTCGTTGGGGAAAAGAAAGAAGAAAGATGAAATCAATTAAACGGCGAGCCGCTCAAAGTCCAGAATGAAGCGAAGCAAAAAATCATCCACAGACGACACGGACATCGTACTCGAAGGGCATGTCACAGATTTTTCTTCTTGAATTTTTCAACCTGCGTCATTCGCAAAATCTGTGGAAAGTTTTTTATTTCCACATCGTCCACATCAACGTTGCCACGGCAATGCCCAGCAAAATTCCGCCGGTCACTTCCAGCGGCGTGTGACCAAGCACCTCGCGCAATTCTTTTTCGTCGGGCATCTGACCGTGCATCAATTCTTCAAAGAGCATGTTGATTCTTTCGGCATGTTTACCGGCCTGGCGGCGGACGCCCGCCGCATCATAAGTAACGATCATCGTGATCGCAACGCCCAACGCAAAAAGCGGACTATCGAAACCCTGATACAAACCGATCGCTTGCGTCGCGCCGACCATCAACGCCGAATGTGAACTGGGCATGCCGCCCGCGGTAAAAACCAACGCCCAATTCCAACGATGCGAACGCAGGTACTCCATTGGGATTTTTAAAATTTGCGCCGCTGCCCACGCCGCCAGCGCGATGATGAGAATACGATTATTGAATATCGCGCCCAGATTCATTCTGCCGCCTCAAAGTCGGTCAACTCCCCGCCGGATAATTGTTTAACTTTCAGCTCGGCGCCATCCAACAACTCGGTGCAGCGTTTCACCAGCGCCTGACCGCGCTCGTATAACGACATCGATTCTTCCAAAGGCCGCTGTTCGTCTTCAAGCGCCGAAACGATTGACTCAAGTTCAGCAAACGCCGCTTCGTAAGTTAACTCTTCAATTGGTTTTTGTTTCGAAGGTGACTTTGCCATGATGACTCCAAACTTTAATTTTTATTTTTTACTTCCGCGTCGAACTCGCCGTCTGACACGCGGACACGGATTCCGCCGCGCGCCTGCGCAACTTTGTTGACGATTGCCCCATCGGTCTGACGCGTGACCACCGCGTAGCCTCGCGCCAGGACCTGAAGCGGACTCAGCGCCTCGAGGCGTTTTCCAAACCCCTCGAGTTGACTCGCTTCGAGCGCGAGACGATGAGCCTGCGCGGCCAAAGCGCGGTGAGCAAGCTCATCGAGTCGCTGGCGTTCTGATTGAATGCGGCGGGATGGCGAAAAGAATTTCAAACCAGAAACTAAATTGTCTATTTCTGATTTTCGATTATCGAGAAAAGAAATAATGAAAGAAGAAAGATTCGCCTGATAAGATTTCAGCGTTGCAGAAAGATCGAGGATGGCGGTTGGTGTCGCCAACTCTGCGGCGGCGGTGGGAGTCGGGGCGCGCAAGTCGGCGGCAAAATCGGAGAGCGTGAAATCCGTTTCGTGGCCGACGCCGCAAATGATCGGAGCGTCTGATGCAGCTACCGCACGCACAACACGTTCATCGTTGAAAGCCCACAAGTCTTCGATTGAACCACCGCCGCGCGCCAATAAGATCACATCGGGGCGCGCGGTAAGTTGATTAAGAGACGAGATCGCTTCGACCAATTTCGGCGGCGCTTCATCGCCCTGAACCGGCGCGGGCGCGAGAATCACTTCGACCAGCGGCAGGCGTCGGCGGATGGCGGTCAGCATGTCGCGCAAAGCCGCGCCCGTGGAGGATGTCACGATGCCGATGCGTTTTGGAAATTCGGGAATTGGGCGCTTGCGTTCCGGGTCGAATAAACCTTCGGCTTCGAGCAAAGCCTTCAGGCGAAGGAACTCTTGATATAACGCGCCCTCGCCCACCGGTCGGATTTGATCGGCGTAAAGTTGGTATTGTCCGCTGACTTCATAGACTCCGATCTTGCCATGCGCCGCAACCGCCATCCCATCCTGCAATTTGAGAGTCAATCGCGCGGCAGTCATTTTCCACATCACGCTTCGCAGCGATGCGCCTGCATCTTTCAACGTGAAATAAATATGGCCCGATGCCGGCCGGGACAAATTCGATATCTCGCCTTCGACCCACACATCCTGCAGAGTCTCATCGGACTCGAGCAGGTCGCGCACATATTTCGTGAGGGAGGAAACCGTCCACTGGACAGTTGAAAAAAGTGATGGCTGCATCGAGGCGAGGATACTCGATTTAAAGCTGTCTTACAAGTCTGAACAGCCCAACAAGTCTCACAAGTCCAAAAAGTCGGCAGGTCAGATGATGACCTGTGAGACCTGTCAGACCTCTGAGACTTGTCAGACTTTAACCAAAAAAATCTAAATAGGCTCAAGCCGCCGTCCTCGGCGGCGCTTTGCGAGTAAATCCTGCGCCGAGGACGGCGCAGGGAGCAAAATCATCTACATACTTTTAGCGCACCCGGCTTGTCAGACTTTAACCAAAAAATCTGCTAGAATTCAACAATCCGATGAAACACCTTTGGTCACCCTGGCGAATGACATACATAGAAAATTCCAAAGAAGACGGCTGTATATTTTGCAACTTGCCGAAAAAAGAAGATGGGATTGAGAATCTGATCGCTCATCGCGGCAGGCTGGCTTACGTGATTCTGAATCGCTATCCATACACGAGCGGACATTTGATGGTCGTGCCGTTCATGCACAAACCGAATCTCGAAGAGCTCGAGGCGGCCGCGCGCGCCGAAATGATGGAACTGACTTCGCGTTGTACGAGCGTGCTGCAAAAAGTATATAAAACAAAATCCTTCAACGTCGGTGTGAATATCGGCGAGGCGGCAGGCGCGGGCGTGAAGGAACACGTCCACATTCACATTGTGCCGCGCTGGGTCGGCGATACGAATTTCATGTCGTCGCTGGCCGGGACGCGCGTCCTGCCCGAAGCGTTGGAAGAAACCTGGAAACGCCTGCGGGAAGGTTTTCAAATCTGACAACCGCTTATCAAACATGGGGGAGTAATATAGACTTGGCGTCATAAAGAATTATTCAGGAGTTACAAATGCGTCATAAAAATTGGTCTATTGTGTTTACATACATTGTTGCCGCTGTATTTCTATTGAACGGCTGCGCTCCGGCAGCCAATGAAATTTCAACAACGTCCCCGGATAATGGCAAGTCTCAAAATGCAAAAGCCGTTGCACCTGCAACTCAAGCGCCGATTCCAACGCCGCAACCCACCGCGACCCAAATCACGCATGGCCCCGATCAAACAGATTTTCCCGCAGGCATCAACCCATTATCTGGATTACCAGTTACTGATCCGTCATTGCTGAAGACTCCCGCAATGCTGATCTCCGTTTCAAACTTCCCGTCAGTGGCGCGGCCACAATCAGGGCTTTCGTTTGCGCCGATGGTTTTTGAATTCTCGATCACCGAAGGCGCCGACCGTTTCCTGGCGGTCTTTTACGGAGAAGACCCCGCGCCGGAAATTCCCATCGTGGGTGATTGCGCCATCCGCAGGGAATCATTCAAGCAAACCGGCATCCTTTTAGGCAATCGAGTCTGGTTGGATAAAAACAAAAACGGGATTCAAGATGTCGGCGAGCCGGGCATAGGCGGGATTTGTGTCAACTTGTATGATGCAAATGGAAAACTGGTCGATAAAACCACCACTGATTCGAATGGCTTTTATGGCTTCAATGTCCAGTCCGGCCAGACTTATACAATCGAATTCTCAAAACCAGCTTACCTGGATTTCACGCAAGCTAACGTCGGCGATGATGACCACGACAGCGACGCAGATCCATCGAGCGGACGCACTCAAACCGTCAGCGCGGCAAAAGACGATCTGTCGTGGGACGCGGGCCTGGTCCCGAATGATGCGTACGTTGCGCCGACGCCAAATCCGAAGACAGACCCAAAAGCCGAAATCGGCCCCGTCCGCTCCGGACGTTTGCTTTACGCGCACATTGCCAACTTTTTTCAGGATAGCTGTCTGATCGACGCCTTCGCATCACCGGAAGTGCTGGTCAAGATTCCGAAATGTTCATTCGTCACGCATGAAGTCAATGCCGGCGGCTCGATGTTGACGCTCGACCGCATGAAAGCGATTGCCAACGAGAACATGATGCACAGCGCCGACAAACCTTTTAATTACGCCAGCAACATATTTTCGGATCAGGTTCCAAGCGGCGGCGTTCCAGCTTCACAACTCAATGTGTTCTTCGCCAGCTTGAACCAATCAGCCTGGACGTATGATCCTTTGTACCAGGCGTGGCTTCGTTCTGTTGACATGTCCGACCCAAACAATATCGGCGTTCTGCACTTCGACAGTGACCGTTTGACGGGCCGCCAACTCTACGCGGAGAATCTCATCGTCGTGATGGCAGACACTGATGTGATTTCGCCGACAAATCTTGATATTCATCTCGACCAGGGCAACGCAGGCTACGCCTTTTTGTTCCGCGACGGGCAGATGTTCAAGATCAAGTGGAACACGCGCGCCGGCGATTACGAAAAGAAGACCGGCTACCAGCGTCCGATCAAGTTTGTGAACTTTGACGGCTCGCCGGCCGCGCTCAAACCGGGCCACACGTGGATCATCATCGTTACGCCCTTCAGCACTTTCAAGGAAGGACAGCCCGGAACTTATCAAGTGATATACGCCGCGCCGGAAGGAGAAGCAAGGTAGGCATCCAAAACGCTCATGAGAAATTGCATGGGCGTTTTTTATTTTAGGCAGGCTATAATTGTAAAAAACCACAAGGAGATTCCATGATTGATTTAACCTCCGAGCATGGCATGCAAGCGCTCAAAAAGCTGAAATCGGAAATGGTCATCTGGCTGACGACTGTCACGCCAAACGGAACGCCGCAACCGCGTCCGGTCTGGTTCATTTGGCAGGATAACAAGATCATTGTTTACAGCATGGCCTCCGCCAAAAAGCTGGAGCACATCAGGAACAATCCACACGTATCTTTGCAATTCAACATGGCATCGCACAATGACACTGCTTTTGTATTTATTGGACAGGCATCCATCATCGAGTCGCCGACGCCAGCCATAAAAGTCAATGAATACATACAAAAATATTCCGATGAAATCAAAGGCATGGATGCAACGCCGGAATCTTTCAACGATGCCTACAATGTAAGGATTGAAATCACGCCTACAAAATTTAGAGTCAATTAATTTACGCCCTCACAATCAGATTGGTTGTGAGGGCTATAATTTAGTTATGAAAAAATTGGCTTTGCTTTTACTGATTCTTTTATCGGCTTGCAATTCCAACATAGCAGCACCGACTTCCACATCCACTTTCGCTTCAATCCCATCCACTCCAACATCAACGCCCGAACCGCCGATCACTTTTCCTGCCAACATCAATCCGCTGACGGGACAGCCGGTGGCCGACCCATCTTTGTTGAAGGTCCCGGCCTTGCTGATTTCCATTTCAAATTTTCCGGCCAGCGGACGTCCACAAGCCGGGCTTTCATTTGCTCCCTTCGTTTATGAAATCTACATTACGGAAGGCACAACGCGTTTCCTTGCCGCCTTTTATGGAGAATATCCCGCCCCTGAGATTCCGGCAACGGGCGGTTGCGTTGTTCGCAGTGGAGCCTTCGTCCCAACCCAAAACATTATCGGCGGCAGGGCCTGGCTGGACGCAAACAGCAACGGCACACGAGAAACGGATGAGCGTGGCATCGGCGGTGTGTGCGTCAACCTTTATGATCCCAGCGGAAACTTCCTTCAACAAACAACCACAGACTCGAACGGCTATTACGGGTTCAACGTCCAGCCCGGAAAATATTTTGTTCAATTCGTAAAACCCGTCGGCCTGGATTTTGCAAAACAAAATGTCGGGGACGAATCGACCAACAGCAACGCGGACCCGGCATCGGGTTTGGTTGAAGCGGACGTTCAATCCAACGCTCTTTCTTTGGATGCAGGCCTGGTTCTGTCTCCCAATTCGACTCCCGCGCCGAATCCTTCGGCGCCTTCACCGCTTGCGCAGGTTGGCCCGATCCGTTCAGGGCGGTTGATCTATGCTTACATCAGCAGCTTCTTTGAAAATAGTTGTTTGATCTACGCATTCGCATCGGCAGAAGTGCTGGCGCGCCTGCCGCAATGCCACATGGTGTTTCATCAAATCATGGGTGGCGGATACATGATGGACATCAGCGAGATGAAAGCCGTCGCAGAAAAAAATCAAAGCCAGAAAGGTTCTGATTTTGATTACGCCAGCAACATCTTCGCCCAGGAACCGCCGACGGGCGGGGTGCCTGCGCAAAAATTAAACGTTTATGTCGCCTACCAAAATCAATCGGGCTGGTTTTATGATCCGCTCTATCGATCTTATCTGCGCTACACCGACACAACCGAAATGGCCGACGCCGGCATCCTGCATCCCGATACTGACCGCCTGACTGGCAGACAATTACATTTCGAGAACGTGATCGTGCTCTTCGCAAAACATGAAGTCATCTCACCGACCAACATTGACATCCATCTCGACCAGGGAATAAGCGGAGACGCACTGCTCTTCCGCAACGGGCAGATGTTCAAGATCAATTGGAGTACGAGCGCTTCCGATGATCTCAACAAGACACGCTCCTACCACCCCATCATGTTCCTCGGCGAAGACGGCAAACCATTTCCGCTCAAACCGGGGCACACATGGGTGCTGGTCGTCACGCCGGATTCAACTGTGAACGAAAAATCTCCGGGCGCATGGCAATTGCAATTTGCGTTTCCGCCCGGCGCAAAGTGAACCACCCTGATTCTGTGCATTTCGTCACAGGCACGACTATAATGGGAACATTCATCAAATCAGCCAAGGAGAAGGCATGAGCAAAGAAACTGAAGCTGTGATCTTGAGCGCGGCACGCACACCGATCGGAAAATTTCAGGGAACGTTGAGCGGACTTCCCGCGACGAAACTGGGCGCGGTTGCCGTTCAGGCTGCGGTGGAACGTGCGGGAATTAAAGCCGATGAGATCGAAGAAGTCATCATGGGCAACGTTGTCCAAGCTGGCGAGGGACAAGCGCCAGCGCGTCAGGCCGGACTTTTTGGCGGACTCCCGGCTACGGTCGGCGCCACCACGCTGAACAAAGTCTGCGGATCGGGATTGAAATCAGCAATGGTCGCGGCACAAGCCATCCGCGCCGGGGATGCGGATCTATTCGTCGCTGGCGGATTCGAATCGATGAGCCGTGCGCCGTTCCTGGTCAACGGACGAAGCGGCGAATTGAAATTCGGCAACCAGCAATTGACCGATGCCCTGCTCAACGATGGATTGTGGGATCCATTTGAAAATTGGGGTATGGGCATGGCCGCTGAATTTATCGCGGACGAATATGAAGTCACGCGTGAAGCGATGGACAAATTCGCCTTCGAGAGTCATCAGAAGGCGGTCAAAGCCATCGAGGCGGGAAAGTTCAAAGCCGAGATCGTGCCGGTAAAAATTCCGGGGCGCAAAGGCGAAGTCGCTTTAGTGGAGACCGATGAAGGTCCGAGAAAAGACACGTCGCTGGATGGACTTGCGAAACTCAAACCGGCTTTCAAGTCCGATGGCAAAGTGACTGCGGGCAACGCATCGTCCATGAACGACGGCGCGGCGGCGGTTGTGATTTCGTCACGCGCATACGCCGAAAAAAATAATTTGAGACCGCTTGCGAAAATCGTCGGGTATGCACAGGCCGCGGTCGAACCAAAATATTTATTCGCCGCGCCCGCACATGCACTTCCAAAGTTGCTGAAAAAAGTCGGCTGGACTTTGAAAGACGTTGACTTGATCGAATTGAACGAAGCCTTCGCCGCGCAAGTTCTGGCGGACGGTTATGCTTTAGCCGATCAAGGCTGGGACTGGAACAAAGTCAACGTGAACGGCGGCGCGATCGCGCTCGGACATCCGCTTGGGGCAAGCGGCGCACGTGTGCTGACCACGTTGATCTATGCACTGAAAGACCGCGGCTTGAAGCGCGGCGTCGCTTCGCTTTGTCTCGGCGGCGGCGAAGCCGTGGCGATGGCGGTTGAAGTCGAATAGAAGAATGTCATTGCTTCACTCACCTGCGCTGCAAGTGCAGGTGAGTGAAGCAATGACGCAAGGAGATAACATGACCATCAAAAATATTTTCATCATCGGCGCGGGGACGATGGGCAACGGCATCGCACAGGTCGCCGCGACCAGCGGCTATCAAGTCACGGTGATGGATGTGATGCCCGCCGCGTTGGACAAAGCCAAAGCGACGATTGCCAAATCGACCGCCAAACTCGTTGAAAAGGGTGCGCTCACACCGGACCAGAAAGCGGCCGCCGATAAAATCAACTTCGTCTCGACTTATGACGATCTCGCCAACGCGGACTTCATCATCGAGGCCGCCACCGAAAACCCCGAACTCAAATTCAAGATATTCAAAGAATTGGACGCGAAGGCGCGCGAAGGCGTCATCATTGCCAGCAATACATCTTCGATCTCGATCACGAAAATCGCGGCCCAAACCAAACGCGCGGACAAAGTCATCGGGATGCACTTCATGAATCCCGTGCCGCTGATGAAACTGGTCGAGATCATCAAAGGACTCGCCACCAGCGAAGAGACTTTGAAAACGACACTCGAACTTTGCAAAGTCATGGGCAAGGAAGCGTGGGAAGCCAACGACTCGCCCGGATTTATCTCCAACCGCATTTTGTGTCCAATGATCAACGAAGCGGTTTTCGCCTTGCAGGAAAATGTCGGCACGCCCGAAGCCATCGACGCGGTCATGAAGCTCGGTATGAACCATCCGATGGGTCCGCTCACGCTGGCAGATTTGATCGGCCTGGATGTGGTTTTGTTCGTGATGGAAGTTCTGCAGCGCGATCTCGGCGAAGACAAATATCGTCCCGCTCCCCTGCTGAGGAAGATGGTCGATGCCGGATATTTGGGGAGGAAGAGTGGAAGAGGATTTTACAAGTATCAGTGAGCAACAAACAACTCCGAGATTTTGAAAATCTCGGAGTTGTTGTAAGCAGCGATATAATCGTTGTACGATTTCAAGTTCGATAGGAGTTCCATATGGACGAAGTCACTGTTTCCCCAAAATACCAGGTTGTCATCCCGCTGAAAGTGCGCGAGCAGATGCGCGTCAAGCCTGGACAAAAAATGCACGTCATCGCCTACGACAACATGGTGGTATTCATCCCTGTGCGTTCCATCAAGCAGGCGCGCGGGACATTGAAAGGCATTGACACGAAAATCGAGCGCGACGAAGAGGATCGCGTATGAACGTCGTCGACGCTTCGGGCTGGCTGGAATATTTCGCAGAAGGCCGCAACGCCGACTTTTTCGCTCCTGCCATCGAAGACACGAAAAACCTGCTTGTGCCTGTGATTTGCATTTACGAAGTGTTCAAGAAGATTCTCCAGCAAAGCGGAGTCAGCGAAGCGCAAGTCCACGTCAGCGACATGAAGCAGGGAAAAGCCATCGAGATTGACGAGTCGCTGGCCTTGAGCGCCGCCAAACTCTCCGCAGACCTGAAACTGCCGATGGCGGACAGTTTGATTCTCGCATCAGCCCGCGCCAGTGACGCGACCCTTTGGACACAGGACGAACATTTCAAAGGACTCGACGGCGTGCAGTATATCGAGAAGAAGTATTGAACCAATCGTCTTAATCTTGATTGGAAGGATTACAGGATTGCCCTGATTTTTTAATCAAGGTAATCGTCTCAATCAAGGTCAAAATCATGGTAATCAAGGAAATCAAGGTATGCAACACGAAGACCTGACCCGCCGCATCATCGCCGCCGCCATGAAAGTCCACTCCACGCTTGGCAACGGCTTTCAGGAAGTCATCTACCAGCGCGCGATGGTAATCGAAATGCCCTATCATAGCCTTGCCTTCGAACGCGAAAAGGAAATGTCCATCTACTACCGCGGACATGAAATCGGCACCCGCCGCGTGGACTTCTTCGTCGAAAAACTGATCATGGTCGAACTCAAAGCCGTCATCCAACTGGAAGACGTCCACCTCGCCCAGGCTATGAATTACCTCGAAGCGTATAATATGGAAATTGGCCTGCTCATCAACTTCGGCGCGAAGAGCCTGCAGTTCAAGCGCGTCCATAACAACAAAATTCTTAACCATGATTAGAAGGATTACAGGATTACCTTGATTGGGATTCTTGCAAATCAAGGCAATCCGTCAGGGCAATCAAGTAATCCAATCATGGCCATCAAGTAAATCAAGAAAACCAAAACCATGATTAGAAGGATTAGAGGATTGCCCTGATTTTGACAATCGAGATAATCCAATCCATCATGGAAATCAATCAAGGTAATCACGTAAATCAAGAAAATCAAGGTTAAGACCATGCCCCGTGACCAAGCCTATCTCCAAGCAGAAGAGAAAATCGAACAAGCGCGGCACTTGGTAAATCAATTAGAGGTAAAATATCGTTCATAGCAAGAGCAAGATAATGACTACAACAATGCTCGCCACTCAACCTCCCTGCCTGCCCGAAGTCGTGGATCGGATCGCGCGTAAATTCCATCCCGTGCGAATTATCCTCTTCGGTTCGTGGGCGCGCGGCACTGCGCGGGAGGACAGCGACGTTGACCTACTGGTTGTTCTACCCAAAATAGAACACAAACGACGCGCGGCGATTGAGATATTGCGGGCGTTGAACGGACTTCCCATCAGCAAAGATGTGATTGTCTCGACTCCTGAAGAAATCAAGAAACGCGGCAAGGTTGTGGGAAACATCCTTCAACCTGCTTTAGAGGAGGGAAAAATAATCTATGAACATGAGTGACGCCAAACGCTGGCTGGATTACGCAGAGACAGATTTACGCGCCGCGCACGCCTTGCTTGAAAGCGGAGATTTCTTTCCGCGTCAGATTTGTTTTCTCTCTCAACAATGCGGTGAGAAAGCCATCAAGGCTATTTTGGTTTTTGAGGAAGTAAACTTCCCCAAGAATCATGATCTTGATCGCCTGCGCGATTTGATTCCCGAGGGCTGGAAATTCAAAGAATCATTTCCTGATTTGGCTGAGTTGACCATCTGGGCGGTCGAGTCGCGCTATCCCGGCGATATGCCCGACGTCCTGGAACACGAAGCGCGCGAAACGCTCCGTCTTGCAGAATCTGTCTTCGATGCTGTCAAAGCCGAATTGGAAGCAAAAATGTAATATCCCCTCGCCCCCTTGACCTGTCATCGGGGCGATTTCTTTACCGGTAACACATTCATCCTTCATAATTCATCCTTCAGGATTTCCCCATGCCCCATGACCAACCCTCCCTCCAAGCAGAAAAGAAAACCAAAACCATGATTAGAAGGATTACAGGATTGCCCTGATTTTGACAATCGAGATAATCCAATCCATCATGGAAATCAATCAAGGTAATCAAGCAAATCAGGAAAATCAAGGTTAAGACCATGCCCCATGACCAACCCTCCCTCCAAGCAGAAAAGAAAAACAAAACCATGATTAGAAGGATTAGAGGATTGCCCTGATTTTGACAATCGAGATAATCCAATCCATCATGGAAATCAATCAAGGTAATCAAGCAA
>JAJYOH010000587.1 GCA_021796315.1 Chloroflexota bacterium | reverse complement strand
TTTCCCCTCGCAGTTGGATGGCGTTGGCCTCAAGAAGTTCTACAAAGCTATCAACAAGGTCAAGCTAATCAGACGTGTTGGACTTGTGTAAGAGTGTCAGAACAAAATTTTACAGCCCGTAGATATCGCTATATTTTGATTTCAAATAGCGGACGTACGGCTCAGGCGTGACCTTCGAGCCGGTGATCTTTTGGACGAGGTCCTGCGAATCATACTTGCGTCCATGCTTGTGGACATTTTCGCGCAGCCAGCCAAGCAAAGAATCAAACTTGCCTTTGCTGATCTGACCTTCGAAGCCTTTGATATCTTTGTTAATCTTCTCCCATAGTTGAGCAGAGACGAGGTTGCCGAGCGCATACGTGGAGAAGTAACCAATGGAACCGTACGACCAATGAATATCCTGCAACACGCCTTGCGCTTCATTGGGCGGTGTGATGCCGAGATAATCCCTCATCTTCGCGTTCCAGATTTCGGGCAAGTCCTTAATGGCAACTTTGCCCTCGACCATGGCAATCTCAAGTTCGAGGCGGAGCATGATATGCAGATTGTATGTAGCTTCGTCCGCATTGACGCGGATGAGTGAAGGCTCGACCTTGTTGATAGCTTTGTAGAAATTCTTGAGGCCAACGCCATCCAACTGCGAGGGGAAAATCTTCTTGAGTTGTGGGTAGAAGAATTCCCAGAAGGCGAACGAGCGGCCAACGAGATTTTCCCACATGCGCGATTGGGATTCATGAACAGCCAGCGAGGTGCCATGCGCTAGGGAGATGCGATCATACGCCGGGTTGATTCCCTGCTCGTACATCGCGTGGCCTGATTCGTGCATGGCGCTGAAGACGGTAGCAAGCGGACTCCCCGCTTCGAAGCGGTTGGTGATGCGGACATCGTTTGAACTGAACGAAGTCTCGAACGGATGCGGCGCCTTATCCATGCGTCCGCGGTTCCAATCGTAGCCAAACTGTTTTGTTATTGCCGCGCTGAAATCCCAAACTTTTTGTTCGTTATATTTTTTGTGCAGGAATTTGTCGTTGATCTGCGGACGGGATGCGATGGCCTTGATAAGCTCCACTTGTTTGGGGCGCAAGCCGTCGAAGATGGCCCTCACATCGGCAGTCTTCATACCGGGTTCGTAGTCATCCAACAAAGTATCGTAGGGATGATCGGCGGGCGGAAAGAAGCTGATGTATTCCCTGACCAGGTCCACTACTTTTTCAAGATGCGGACGGAAAATGGAGAAATCAGATTTTGACCTGGCCTCGGCCCAGCCTTCAAAAGCCTTGGTCGTGATAATAGCCTGCTTCGCCACAAACTCGGATGGAACGCGCACAGCCTTGTCATAATCGCGAACCGCGACCCGGATCATGGCCGCTTCATCGGAAGATGGATCAGCGCCTGCAAATTCCTGCTTTAGATCTTCGAGCAGTTTGCCTACTTCAGCGGAGGTCGCTTTTTGGTGCGCGATCTTGCCAAGCGTGGCAAGCTGCTGACCGCGCGCTTCGCCGCCAGCGGGAGGCATGTAAGTCTGCCGATCCCATCCGAGCAGAGCGGCGGAATGGTTGAGATCAGAGATTTCGCCCATGATCTCTTTTAGCTTATCGAGTTTTTCAGACATGGATTCTCCTTTGTTATCCAGCAATTATCTGGATGATAGTGTTATGCAACTTTCCATCTCAACGACTGGCCGCTCAACGCGGCCAGCACTTCATGAGCAATATCTTTAGCGGCGCGGACTTGCGCTTCAGCCGTCTGCGCGCCGATGTGTGGGGTTGCGATCACGCGCGGATGCTTGACCAGTTCCGTTAACCCCGGCGGCTCAGCCGCGAAGACATCCAACGCAACGCCCGCCACCTTCCCGGAATTCAGCGCGGCCAGCAAAGCGGCTTCGTCAATGATTCCGCCGCGCGCCGCACACACGATCCGCACGCCGTCTTTCATTTCAGAAATAGCCAACGGGCCGATCAAGTCGCGGGTCTGGATGTTGAGCGGCGTGTGCACGCAAATAAAATCCGACCAGCTATATAGTTCCTGCATTGAAACCGGCTCTCCGCCAAGTTCCTTGATCTCATGCTCAGGAATGAGCGCATCGTACGCCACGACGCTCATACCAAAAGTCGCGGCGCGCTTGCCCACTTCCTGCCCAATGCGTCCATAACCGATGATGCCAAGCGTCTTGCCGTTGAGTTCAATGCCTTCGAGTTCCTTCTTGAGCCATTCGCCTTTTTTCATGGCCGCATCAGCGCGCGGGATTTCACGCGCTACTGCCAGCAAAAGCCCAAACGTCAATTCAGCAACTGCCAGCGTGGTTGAAGTCGGGGCATTGACCACGGTTACGCCGTTCTTCTTGGCGGATTCAAGGTCAATGTTATCCACTCCGACACCGGCCCGGCCAACGACCTTGAGTTTTTTGGCTGCCTCAAAAACTTCGGCAGTGACTTTGGTCTGGCCGCGCACGATGAGCGCGTCGTAGTTTCCAATAGCTTGGACAAGGTCCGGGGCGGAGATACCCGTTTTATCGTCCAGGTACGAAGCGGCGCGAAGGATGGACTGTCCCGCCTCGTCCAGTCCATCCGTGATCAAAATATTGAAGTCAGACATAGTCAAATTGTACCTTATCCAATTACAGGTTGAAATACCAGTTCAGCATCACTTCATCTGAAACGGCGGGAATGGCCGCGTAACCAAAGCGATGGATGTTTCCCAACTCGCAACCCATGCGGCGATAAAAGTGACAGGCGGCCACATTGACATTTTGGGTTTCGATTTTCATTTGACGACAACCGCGTCGACGCGACCAATTCGCGGCGTGTTCAAAAAGCATTCTGCCCACGCCTCTCCCGCGGACCTCAGGCCGGACACGAATATCCCAAAGCACTGCCAGGTCTGACCGCTCTTCGAGCATGTGGATACCGTTTGAATCGAAGGCCATCGCCGCCGCGCCGACATTTTCGTTCCCGTCGTGCGCCAGAAAAAATCCCCAATTGCTAACATCGAATTGACGCGGCCAATCCGTCGGCGATTCCATCTCATCATAATCTTTGATGTATGGTTCAACCGTTTCTTCGTGAAAGCGAAAGCCGCCGAGGCCCCCGTCTATTAATTCGACATCCAGGATGGAACGCACTTCAAAGCGAATCGGAATACGAGCATACTCATCTAGAAGTGATGACGGGATTTCATCAATTTGCATCGGCATAATTCCGTGAATATTTTTACCGGATGAATTACCCCGCCGCAAGCGGAAGATTTTTTCGCCACAAGTGGTGGGGTATTCGACCCACCAAGGAATAAACGGGATAAGTGCTTTGGTGTGTCTCTGGTATTCCAGATATTGTTCGGCAAAGTGCTTCGACAGATTTGT
>JAJYOH010000586.1 GCA_021796315.1 Chloroflexota bacterium | reverse complement strand
TCAAGCCGATGACGGCACGCTGGAAATCTTTTACAAGGAAAGTTAAATATGCGGAAAAAGATTTTTGATTGGTTGGATGAACGTCTCGGCTTGAACGATCTTTATAAAAATTTACTTGACCGTCCTGAGCCCACCGGCAATTGGTGGAACACGCTCGGCTCGGCCAGCCTGTTCCTGTTTGTGCTGCAGGGTGTGACCGGGATTTTCCTGACAGTCTATTACACGCCTTCGCCTGACCACGCCTACGATAGCATCAACTACATTATGAACGGCGTGGCAATGGGCTGGTTGATCCGCGGCATCCATCACTGGGGCGCGACCTTGATGGTCATTGTGGTCTTCGTCCACATGCTGCGCGTATTTGTGACGGCTTCCTTTAAATATCCGCGTGAGCTGACCTGGCTGATCGGTATCGGCCTGTTCCTGTTGACGCTGGGCATGGGTTTCACCGGTTACCTGCTTCCGTTCGATGAAAAGTCTTTTTGGGCGACGACGGTTGGAACACAGATCGCGGGAAGCGTGCCGTTCATTGGCGACTTCATCCTGAAAGCTTTGCGCGGCGGATCGAATATCAGTGCACTCACCCTCCAGCGCTTCTTCTCCGCCCACATCTGGATGTTACCCGCCGGGCTGGCTGGCTTGATTGGTGTGCATCTTTATCTCATCATCAAGCACGGTGAGTCCAACTGGCCGAAGAAGGAAGATTAAAAAAAACAGGATGTCATTGCGAGGAGGGCACAGCCCGACGAAGCAATCCCATTGGCATGGCGGAGATTGCTTCGCTCCCTGCGGTCGCTCGCAATGACATAGGAGTAATGATGAATGAAGAAACCAAAAAGAAAATCAAAGAGCGCTACGAACGCGAAGCCAATAAAGGTGAACGTTTCTGGCCCGATAGTATTTACAAAGATGTCATCGTCTCGCTCGGGATTTTAGTCCTGCTGATCCTGTTGGCAACCTTCCTTGGCGTAGCGAGTGAACCCAAAGCTGACCCGACCGACACAACTTACATTCCGCGGCCTGAATGGTATTTCCTGTTCCTGTTCAAGTTCCTGGCCTTATACGGACAAATTCCCCTGCTCGGCAAAATCGAATGGATCGCCACGGTTGCCGTTCCGGGCATTGCCATTTTGGTACTGACTCTCATGCCGTTTATCGAGCGCAGTCCAAACCGCTATTATGGCAAGCGCGCCCTGCCGATCTCGATCATGTCCATCGTGGTGGTTGGCATCGTGCTGTTGACTTTGATGTCCGATGTGCCAACCGTTTCAGAGACCGGCTCGAAACTGCTCGGTTTGCTTCAGGCAATAGCCGGTCTGGTTATTCCCGGACTGGCAATGATCTTGTTGTTCCTGCTGGCATTTGTTTTCAAGAACACATCGCCCAAACCGATGGTCTGGATCACTTCCATTACGGCTGTCTTGATGATCGGCGTGACCGGAACCGTGCTGGCCCTGGCTCCCAAGCCTGCGCCGCAGGAAACAACTGTTGCGAACACACTCACCGAACAAATCCTGGCGGGACAGGATCTATATTCGATCAACTGTGTGGAATGCCACGGCGATGACGGCAAGGTCTCAAAGATCGAAGGTGTCAAAGGATTGGAAGGCAAACAGATTTCGCCCATCAATGGCAGCGACGTTTTGCACACACTTGACGATCCTTCAATAGCCGAAGTCATTGCAGTTGGCAGGCCGAACGCTGGAATGAATCCATTCAGCAAAGCCTACAATCCCGAAGGATTATCCAAGAGCGAGATCGATTACATCGTCACGTTCATGCGCTATTCGTGGGATGATCGCTTCGAAATGCCGGCCGACGCGCTCAAGCCGCTCTTCCCCGCGCTGGCTGATGGCGAAGCGCCTTCTTATGATGTTCACATCCAACCCATCGTCAAGCGTTATTGCCTGTCCTGCCATCGCGCGGGCAAGACAAACAACAACTTCCTGATGGACAGTTATCAGAACATACTCTCGACCGGCGACAACAAGGATAAGGACATCATTGCTGGCAATCCAGACAGCTACTTCTTGCAGATTATTCAAGGTCATGCCATTCCTGACCCGAAGGACCCGAACAAGACCCTGATCCGCACCATGCCGCCCAATGTAAAGCTCAAACCAAATATTGTGGACGCGCTCACGCGCTGGATCATGGCCGGGATGCCGCAAACCGCCGCGGACGCCGCCAAGCTTTCGGTCACACCCACGCCGGGAGCGGCTCCCGCTGGAACGCCATCAGTTACGCCGACACCTTAACTTCAAAACGCAAGAAACAAAATGCAAAAGCGCTCTCGACAAGAGGGCGCTTTTTGATTCTCGATTTTTTCGATTCGACGATTTTCAAAAAATCGGTACAATTACACAAGTTGGGGATTTGAAAATATTTTCCCTCAAGCTTCAAAACAAACAGAGGGGGATAAAACATTGCACATGTAAATTGGCAAATCTCAAGCAAGCTCAGGAGAAAGCAATGACGTCACTAAAAAAGATAATATCTATATTGGTAGCAGATGATTACCCATCAACCATCCAAGGCGTCCGTTCCATTCTTGAGAAGGCTCTCGACATAAAAATCATAGGTGAAGCGCAGGATGGCAATGAGATAAAACGACTGGTCGCAAATTTGTGACCAGATATTCTGCTGTTGGATTTGAAGATGCCCCATCTATCTCCTGCCGAACTCGAAAAGTGGGTGCGAGAAAATTATCCCGATACCGTGACACTAATATTAACTGCTCACGATCGAGACGCGTATCTATCGAGCATGATGGACGCAGGCGCGGCGGGATATCTGGATAAGAAATTACGAGCGGGACAGTTGATCTCCGCGATCCGGCGCGCTGCACGCGGAGAAATACTTTTTGATAAAGAGCAAATTGAAAGAGCGCAACAATGGCGGGAGAGTGTAAAAATGAAATGGGAAAGTTTATCGAAGCGCGAGCGTGAAGTTTTACAGATGTTGACCGAAGGCGTTGACAATAATGCAATAGCCGAGTCTTTGAGTATAACAATTAATACTGTGGAAAAACATTTGAAGAATATTTATAACAAACTTGGAGTGGCTTCAAGAACAGAAGCCGCTATTTGGTGGCTGGAAAAAGGTACGGATTTCCGTAATTGAAACAGAAAGCAAGGAGGGTCATAATCATTGTTGCTGACTGTGGCCGGTTATTTTGATTTATGCAAAGGAGATATGTGTTTGGATATAAAGGAATGAATTAAAACTGAAATAAAACCTAGCCACCTGACAGTTTCCTTCTAAAGAGAGAATAACGGTAGTGAAAAAGGTAATGAATGGAGAAGGCAACGGTCAATGAAACGTAAGCCGATCTGAAAGAGGCACAAGTCACGGCGATCCTTGC
>JAJYOH010000087.1 GCA_021796315.1 Chloroflexota bacterium | reverse complement strand
GACGGCTTTCCAGCGTTCTACATAAAAACGAACATCACCAACATCCATAAAATAATTATAGCACCCTGCCACAATCACACTTCCCTCTCCTCCTCTTCCCTCGCCACTTCCCCTCTTTCCATCTTTTTCTTCAAATACTCGGGCCACACACTGACATCTTCCGACGGCAAAAACGTCAGGTTTGCGCCGTGTTGATTCAGCAGGTCGCGCGTGCGACAGTTGAGCACAGCCTTGGCCGCGTCGATGCCCGATTGAGTTACACCCGCCACGCCATGACTCAACGTACTCGCGCCGCATAAAAACAATCCATCGAACTCGGTACGTAGCGAGAAAGCCATCGGCCCCACCTGTGTTGGCGATTTCTCGATGCCGTATAAATTTCCACGCGTGGCGTTGAGATAGTGTTCATTCGTCAGCGGCGTGCCGAGGCTGTAAAACACGATGTGCTTGCTCAACCCAGGCACATGCTTCTCCAGCCCGCGCACCATGCGCCACGCCAGGTCTTCCTTCATCGCCTCATAGTCGGCGGGGCGCGAACCGTATTTCGTGTGCGCCCATTTCTCGAACGCATCATAGCCCACGAACGCGAACGACTCGCAGGTGTGATGTCCGCTGTGCATCTTCGACGGGTCTTTCAACGTGGTCGCGGTCAGGAACATTCCGGGCGGCGTATCTTCACGCAGCAACGCGTCGGTCAGTCCGTCCGTGTAAATTTTGTCAACATCTGAGTTTTCATAAAACCAGAAGTTGCCCGAGTCGAGTCCGCCGTCGCGCCGAAGGTCCATGTCGGTGGCGAAGAACAGGCTGAGGCACGAAGTGGAATATTTAACGGAATCCACTTTGCGTCGCAGTTTGACCGAGAGCTGGTCGCGTCCAATCAACTGGCCGAACGTGATCTCAGGGTCTGCATTTGAGATGACTACGTCCGAGCGGATTTCTTCCCCCGACTCCAATTCCACCCCCAAGACTTTTTTGCCTTCGACGAGAATCCGCTTCACTCTCGACTGGAGCCTGATCTCGCCGCCCGAACGTTTCAGCGCCCTGACAAATGCGCGCGGCAACGCGAACGCGCCGCCCAGCGGATAATATCCGCCGTCGAGATAATGATTGGTGATGCCCGCGTGCATGAAGGCCGAGACCTGCGAAGGCGGCAGTCCGTGGTCGCCCGCCTGACCCGCCAACACGCCGCGCAAAACGGGATCGCTGATGTGCGCGTTGATCAGGTCCGCACCCATGGCGCGCATCCACTTGAGGACGGTCGGCGCGCTCATCGCCGATTGCATCGGCTTGCCCAAATTGCCAATACTCGCAAGCGACTCGATCATGTTCGTCAGATCGGCGAAATAAGAATCAATGCCCTTGGCTTCCTGCGGAAACTGACTCTTCAACCGCTCAATTAAATTCTCTTTGCCCTTGGGAAAATCCACGCGCTTGTCACCGACAATGATGTGATCATAGCCATCGGGGTTGAGTTCGCAGAAAGTTAGATCCTGTGAAACGCCAAGTCCATCATAAATTCGACGCAGCCCGCCACCCTCATGCAAATCCCCAATGTAATGCACGCCGGGACTAAAGCGATAGCCACTCAACGTGAACGAATGCGTCCACCCGCCAGGACGGTCGTGCTGTTCGAGGACAAGAATCTTTTTACCCGCTTGCGCCAGCGCCACCGCGGCGGTCAGTCCGCCCGCGCCGGAGCCGATGATGATTGCGTCGTAGGATGTAGGCATGGATTTTCTCCATTTGCTGAAAAGAAAAGACTTCGGAAGTTTTTAAAACTTCCGAAGTCTGATTGACGGTTATTTACTTGCTTTGCGAAACCGCTGAATACGAGTCTCAACATCCGCGATAATTCTGTGAGCTTCATCCATGTCGGATTCATTCAAATGCTTTTTCAATTCTGCGAAGAGCGGTTCCATTTTGGGATTGAACGCATATATCAAAGTGGCAATATCATTTTCATAAATCCCAACGCGTTCAAAACTTTCCTGTCGGTAAAGCGAAGGCAGGGCGAATAGTTTCAACAAAATCAATGCCGCAACCGTGGCGCAGCGAATCTTGCGGTCCATGAACTGTTTGGTCGTTGCGAAGTTCTTTTCTACTTTAGCGAATAAGGGATTCTGGGTCAACAGGATATCGATTTGTAACTCGCCAAATCCACCGCGCGCAAAATACATATCCTGGCTTTCAATTTTGATTTCAGGCAATTTTGAAAGCGATGGCAATGCCATGATCAGATCAATATCCTGCGTGTTGCGCCCTTCAACGTAGGTTAGCAGGGCAATTCCGCCAACAAGAACATAGTCCACTTTGCGGGAGTCGAGCAAATCAAACAACTGCTCGACTTGAGTCAATAGTGAGTCCGCGTTCATAACGACCTCAGAAGGATTCTTGAAGTTGAAAGTAACAGCGTTTCGTAAAATACTGCCAATTTGGGGAATGCTGTGGATAGTCATATTGATAGGTTAAGTATACACCGTCAAAGCGACCTCACCCCTAGACCCTTTCCTAAAGGAGATAGGCAAGCCCACGCCTAGCCAGGCTTTTCATCCATATCTACTTTACGGGTAGTGTAGCTTTCGTAATCAGGGATCAGACGATCGTAGGGCTTATCCATCAGCGGGGAGGAGATCATGAAGTCAGCCGAGGCGCGATTGTTGGCGATGGGGATATTCCACACCACCGCCATGCGCAGCAGCGCCTTCACATCCGGGTCGTGCGGCTGGGGTTCGAGCGGGTCCCAGAAGAAGATCAGGAAGTCCACCTTGTTTTCAACGATCAAGGCTCCGAGCTGCTGGTCGCCGCCCAGGGGCCCGCTTTTGAGTTTCGTGATTTTGAAACCAAGTTCCTTCTCCAGAATTTTCCCCGTTGTGCCAGTTGCATACACCTGATGATGAGACAGCAAAACGCGGTTGAACTTTGCCCATTCCAGCAGGTCGCGTTTTTTATTATCATGCGCTACCAGGGCTATCTTCTTATCGTGTTCCATCGGGATTTTTTTCTGAGTCATAACCTTGCATTGCTCCTTTGCATGACCGCCACGCGTCGATCATTTTTACGGATTGCGTGCACAGCGAAAGCCAATGTACACGTTTGCATTGGCCGGAGTATTCCAACTACGACGGGCTGAACGCAGGGCGTACGCATTTGAATTCCACGAACCCCCGCGTATCACACGATATTGTCCCGAAGTCGGCCCAAGTGGATTTGCGACCGGCAAAGTCAAAGAAGCGTAGTAGTTTGCATCGTATAAATCCATCGTCCATTCCCAGACATTGCCCGCCATATCAAATATACCGTAAGCGCTCACGCCGTTTGGGTAAGCGTCTACTTTGCTCGTGTCCCCGACATAGTTGGGATCATTATTGTTGTTGTAATTTGCGCGAATTTGGTCGATGCCCTCACCCCACGGATAAGTCCGCCCATCGGGGCCGCGCGCTGCTTTCTCCCATTCGGCCTCGCTCGGAAGACGCGCACCGCGCCATTCGCAGTAAGCCTTGGACATATACCAATTCACCCCGACGACCGGGAAATCATCGTAGCGCGAATCACCATAATATGTGGGGCGCAAATAAGAGTTTGAAAATTGAGGCGCTGAACATACGTGCGCATCCACGCACATTTTATATAAGGCATTCGTCACTTTGTATTTATCGATGTAGAAGACATCCAGAAAAACTTTATGGGCCGGTTTTTCGTCGGCATTACCGGTATCGCTGCCCATGATGAAATCCCCGGCAGGGATAAGCGTCATTTGCGCATTCTGGTCTGTGATCTCTGCCGAAGGAATCGCAGACACAACAGTTGATGTTAATTCCGGCATGGGCGGTTGTGTCAGCGTTGGCAGAGGTGAGGGGGATGGAGAAGTTGTCGAGGTGGGAGCCGGAACGGGCGGAGATCGAAGCGCGCGGTTCAGTCCGAACAGGGAGGCAAGGATGATGACCGTTACTATCGCGATAACAGAAATCGTTTTCGGGTCCAACTTGAACTTCGAGCGAGGCGGTTCCAACCGAGACGTTACCTCGCTGACGGGTTCCAACGAATCCGATGAAACAGCGTGTTCGCCGCGCGGCGTCACCAGGGCAAGGCGCGCATAGAATTTTTCCGGCGGCATTGCTCCGTTCGTCACGTCGACATATTGGGTTGACTCTATGGATAGCCAGGGATTGCCGCTCAACAAAAGCGGGAAGAAGGGTTTGCCAATTCGTTTGGCGCGCGTCACTTCATTTTGTACCCACTCTGACTCGAACGAATTATCGCTTACGATCACGATGAATGCATCACAATTATCCAGATGTTCCTGGATGACCTTTGGCCAGCGTGTGCCGTAATCGATGCGGTCATCGATCCAGACATTGAAACCCTCACGAATTAGGGCTTCCTGAAGTTTGTGGACATAGTCTTTATCTTTGTGGCTATAGCTGAAGAAAATGTGTCCCATCTTGTCCGCCGCGCAATCAGAATTTTATGGAATTATATCGCCATTATTATTGTCTTTATCAATGCGAACATCAAATCAATTTTCGAATATGCCCGGTGTGATCGCGTTCGTGCCAGAGCGTACGCCGCAGCACTTTGCGCGGACTCCAGAGTTCGCCATCCAACCCCGCAACTTGATTCACACCATACGCATAACAGCCGGGATGTTCCAGCGCCCAGGCGATGGAGCGAAATCCTTCGTTATTGTTCCCGATCCCGATTCGAAATTTCATCGTTTGCTCTCCAAATAATAATCATTGAGAGGGTGGATGCCGGCAATTATCGCACACTTTCAGGTATCACAAAACTGTAGGCCAAAAAGGTTGCCAAAAACTATTTTTTAATATAAGATGGACAAAATTTATCCACTTTATAAGAGGAGAGAGCCATGAAATTATCACAATTCGCCAAAAGGTCTGTGCTCGTTTTTCTGGCAGGCATTTCCATGCTGGCCCTGACCGCCTGCGGGGATAGCAAATATGTGGACGCGCTGAACACAAATATGGACGCTCTCAATAGCGCCATACCGCCCATAAACCAACAGATTGACAAACTCAGCCAGGACAATACTTTGCTTGGCGATAAAACCTGGCAGGATGCAACATCCACCGCCGTGGACAATTTGGATGCGGCCGGCAAAGCCTTTGCGAACCTGCCCCCCGCGCCCGACAGATTGAAGGATGTGGATGCGTTGGTAAAGGAACTGGCTTTCGAAATCAACTCGTTCTCCGATGCCTTTCGCACCATGATCGCCAATCAGGATATGAACCAGCTGGATATCGCCAACTCGCACATGACCAAAATCAATGACCTGATGACAAAGATGAATGCGGCCATTGACGCAGCCAACAAGTAAATCAAATTCACACACAAAAAAGGACTGGGCAATCCAGTCCTTTTTTGTTTTACGTAAAGTTATCTGCGTTGGACCTGCATTAAAATTTAACAGATTTATTTTCCCTTAGCGACTCCACCGCCGCGAACGTGGACCTGGTCACGCCGATCAATTGCTCGTAGGGAATCGGCGGCTCGCCGCCTTCGCGGATGGCTTTGGTAAAAATCTCCATCTCATTCTTCTGACCTTTATCCTGCGCGGCCAATTTCACTTCTTTCTTCTTTCCGTCTTTTGTCATTTGCAAAGATCGAAAGTCCTCCAGCACGGCAATTTGTCCGCCACAAAACACTTCGACGCGTTCCTTGGGGAAGGATTTGTCGCCGTTGGCGAGATAATCCACCACACCAACGGAGCCATCAGGGAATGTGAATGTCATCGAAACATTATCTTCGCGGTATTTGCCGTTATCCGATAACGCGTGCGCGCTGACGGAAACCGGCGCTGCGCCAACCAGGAAAGTAATGAAATCAACAAAGTGACAGCCTTCGCCGATGATGCGTCCGCCGCCGATGGCCTGATCCTGCGTCCAATGATTGAGCGGAATGTATCCGGCATTGATGCGATAGTGAGCATACAAAGGCTCGTTGCGATTCGACAGGAAAGATGAAAGTGACTGCGCCAGAGGCGAGAAGCGGCGATTGAAACCAACGGTCAGCAAACAATTATCAGTTTTTTGTAACTGCTTACTGATGACTGATAACTGATCACTGGTAACTGCCAACGGCTTTTCAACAAAAACATGCTTGCCAGCCTTCAAGGCTTTGACGATCAGATCCGCGTGCGTATCATGGCGTGTCAGAATCGCAATTGTGTTGATGCTCGGGTCGTTGATGATTTCGTCATCCGATGAAGTGGCATATTTGAAACCGAATTTCTTGCCGGAGTGTTGCGCGTGCAATCCACCCGAGGAGGCGATGCCGACCAGTTCGAAATTTTTATTATTTTTAATAACAGGCAGAAGCATGGCATTCGCATAAAGTCCGGCGCCGAGAACGCCGAGTTTTACTGTGCCCGTTGATTTGAAAGATGAAAGAGGAAAGGCAATTCTTCTTTCTTCTTTCATCCCTTCGAGAACCTCAGGGCGGTGCTTTCCTTCTGGATATGTCAGCAACACCCCCAAGAAAGATTCTTTTGTCTTACCCGTGATGACTTCATACGCGGTCGCGGCTTCATCAATCGGGAAACGATGCGAGATCAACGGCGCGACTTTTAACTTTCCGTTCGCCATCAACTCGACAACTGATTCAAGATTGCGGCCCTCCGTCCAACGCACGTAGCCGATCGGATAATCATTGCCAGTTTCTTCATAAGACAGATCGTAGCGACCCGGCCCATACGAACGCGAGTTGATGAAAGATAATTCTTTCTCATAATAAATTTTGCGCGGGATATTTAATCCAACCGCGCCGGTGGCAACAATGCGAGCGCGGTCACGCGCAATGACCGCTGCCAGTTCCACCGGATCATTGGATGAAGTGTCAGCGCAGATCAAGACAATGTCGAAGCCGCGGTTGGCGGTAAAAGCCTGGGAAGTCGACTCAGCATTTTTACGGGTGACCGCTTGAAGTCCAAGAGAAGAAGCGAGCTTGATGCGTTTCGGGTCAATGTCGATTCCCAAAACGCTGCATCCCGCCGCGGATGCGATCTGAGCCATCAACAATCCCAACAAACCCAAACCGATGACCGCCACGCGCTCGCCCACCTGCGGCTCAGCCAATCGAAAACCGTGCATGGCAATTGCGCCGAGCGTGGCGAACGCGGCAGATTCAAAATCGACATTTTTCGGGAGCGGCGTGAGCAGGTTGCGCGGCACGACATTGTATTCAGCATGGACGGCAAACCCGCCGCCCGCACAGGCCACGCGCTGACCAACCTTGAAGCCGTGCATATTTTCGCCGAGCGCAACGATCGTGCCCGCCGAAGCATAGCCCAGCGCCATCGGCAGATCGAGACGGTTGAAGGCAGCCGCGACAGTTGGGACGAGTCCCTCGCGCTGGGCTTTATCAAAAACTTGCTTGACAAGGTCGGGACGCGAACGCGCCTTGCCGACCAGATTTTTTTCGGCGAACTCGACGACCATGCGCTCGGTCCCCGCCGACACCAAACTGGCCGCCGTCTTAACCAGCGCCATCCCAGCCCGAGGCGTTGGCGCCGGCACATCTTCGATGGTGGTCTTTCCGTTTTTCATATTTTGAAGAAGTTGTTTCATGTCAGTCTCTCAGTCGTTGGGAGTATACCCGAAATCGATGAGCGGCAATTTGGATGGCAGAATTGGGCTCGAGTGACAGATTTTCCGGGTTGCGATTAAGGAAAAACTTAAATATTGACTCGCATTTTTCAAAATGCTATTCTAATTTTGCAGCCATCCATACAGGTGGTTTGTTTCATTATTCCAAAGAGAGGAGCAATACAATGACGCTTGGCGGTTATGCAAATAATCTTGCCTGGGTAGACCTGTCAGCAGGCAAAGTCGAATTCAAACCCGTTCCCGAGGACGATGCCCGCAAATACATCGGCGGGCGCGGCCTCGGTGTGAAATTCGTTTTCGACAACGGACCGAAAGTTGATCCGCTCTCCGCCGATAACATCTTGTGCTTCATGAACGGACCCCTAACCGGCTCGGAAGCCAACATGAGTGGGCGCATGGCGGTTGTGACAAAATCGCCTCTGACCGGAACGATAACTGATTCTCACCATGGAGGCTGGTCAGCCGCCCGGTTGCGCTGGGCCGGCTTCGATGGCTTGATCTTCAAAGGCAAAGCCGCCAAGCCGACTTACGCGTACATCCATGATGGCAAATTGGAATTGCTCGATGCAAAAGATGTATGGGGCAAAGGCGTTCACGAAACCGTTAAATTCTTCAAGGACAAATACGGCGAAAAAGATCTGACGGTCATCGCCATCGGCCCTGCCGGTGAAAAGATGGTCAAGTTCGCCAGTTGGATAAACGAGAATGATCGCGCCAGCGGACGCGGCGGCACGGGCTGCGTCGGCGGCTCGAAGAATCTCAAAGCCATCGTAATCAAGGCGGAGAAGAAAATTGTTAAAGCCGCAGACCGTGATGCCTGGAAAGCCGCCCACGAGCGCGCATTGAAAGTCATCATGGCGCCGGAGAATATCACCAGCCCACGCAAAGGCGGACTGTCCGTTTACGGCACCAACGTGTTGATGAACATCACCAGCAACATCGGCGGCCTGCCGACCAGGAACAGCATGCTGACATCCTTCGGCGAACATGCCGAAAAGATCAGCGGTGAATACGTCAAGGAAAATCTGCTGGTGGATGATCCGACCTGTCACGCCTGCCCGGTGGCTTGCAAGAAGGAAGTGGAAGTTAAGGATGGCCCGTATAAAGGTCTGCATATGGAGTCGGTTGAGTATGAACCGGCCTGGTCGGTAGGCGCAAACTGTGGAAATGACGATGCCCGCCTCGTCGCCAAGATGATCGACCTGTGCAACGATTTCGGTATGGATGCCATTGAGATCGGCCACCCGCTCTCGGTCTGGATGGAAGCCAGCGAAAAAGGTTACACCAACGGCGATGGAAAACTGAATTGGGGCGATCCCAATGGAATGACCAGGGCCGCCGAAATGATCGCCAAACGCGAAGGCCTGGGCAATGTGATGGCCGATGGCGCCAATGCGACAGCCAAACACTTCGGTCATCCCGAACTGGCGATGACGGTCAAAGGTCAGGGCATCCCGGCTTACGACCCGCGCGGCATCAAAGGCATTGGCCTCGGTTATGCCACCAGCAACCGTGGCGCTTGTCACCTGCGCGCTTACACACCCGCATCCGAGTTGGGCGTCATGCCATTCGGCACGCTCAAGACAGATCCGCTCGAGTGGAAGGGCAAAGGCGAACTGGTCAAGATCTTCCAGGATATACACGCCTTTTCCGACAGCATGGACTTATGCAAGTTCAGCGCGTTTGCGATGGGCACAGATGAATATGCGGCGCAGTATTCCGCGATGGTCGGCGTGCCGTTCACAACAGCGGACGTGCTTAAGACTGGCGAACGCATCTATAACCTGGAGCGCTTGTACAACAACATGAACGGATTCCGCGAAGGCAGTGATTATCTGCCCAAGCGCTTCACCGAGGAACCGTCAACATTACAAGGCTCGAAGGGTCACGTCAGCGAACTCGGCCAGATGCTCGCAGATTATTACAAAGCCCGCAGCTGGAACAACGGCGTTGTCCCTGAAGCAAAGTTGAAAGAGTTGGAAATCGCTTAAACCTTGTGGACAATTTTAAAAAGACGACGCGTTGCATACGCGTCGTCTTTTTTTTCGCTTCTTCCCTGACATCAAACCTGCTTCTACTTAACCGCCTTTATCTCTGCACCAGCCTTCCCGCCTCATCCTTGATCCTTCCATCACGCTCCTGCTCTAAGTATTTTCATTTCGAACCGTTGAAGAAAATCTTTTGCAATAAGGTCATCGAGTTCCATGGTTAGATGAGTTTGACCGACTTCAAGCGAACCAAGGCGATAAGGCTCCATGTGTTCGAGAGTCACAGCCCAGCCATTGCCACGGACAATATTCTCGCCCGCGAGAATGCCGCCCATCTCCTGCAAATATTCCTTGAGCAAAAAATAGGGAATGCCGCGCAGCTCGCGGACAAGCGCCTGCATTAACCGCCGCCGACGGGCGGAAAGATATCCACCTTATCGTCAAGATGAACGACGGTGTTCATCTTATCTTCCAAATAAATTGCTTCGCGGCCGTTGATAAAGAATTTCATGTGATCCTGGAAATGATGGTCATGATCTAATAATTCGGGACGCAAAGCCGGATAAGCCGCAACCACTTTATCGATAATTTGCATGGCAGTCATGCCGGGATGCGGCTCGATCTCAACCGTCTTTTTTCCGACAATGGCGCGCAGTGTGGCGTAGAAGTTTACCTTCATAAAAGTTCTCCTTCTCTCCGCACAAAAGTATATCAAATTTGGAAGAGGACAATTCTCATTTCCTGCTAAAGATTATGGGCACTGAATAATGCCCTGCGCCCACAGGCATCCGCCGCAGACCGGGAAGGTTGTGTTGCCGATGCAGTCTTCATCATTGGTTTCAGAAAGATCACAGCCGCCGCAAAAACTGCAAGGCGCAAAGACGAAGTTATGCAAGCGTTCGCGATAAGCCACGTAATCGGGAGCCAGCCACAGGTCCACGAGAGAACGCTTGGTTATATTTCCAATAACATGTTTTTTTGAAATACGAGGTTTGCCATGCAGGTAACTGGTGTGCGTGTGCATCAGCGGCCAGCATGGGCTGACGTCCCCAGTCCACGCGATGGACATGGTTCCGCTTTCTACAAAATTGCAGGTGTCATTGGCGCCGCCCCAATTATTGCCTGCGAAACTGATATTCAACTGGCTGTTGAAGGTTTGAAAAAGGGCGTCAGTGGTGGCTTCGTTAAAATCCATTTTGGGCAGACTCAAACGCGGCAAGTGAGGCGCCTGCAAATAAGCAATGTTGTGCATGGTCTGCAAATATAAACGGTCGGCCTGCATGTCTTCGGTGGCCGGCTGGACATTGCTGACTGAAAAATATTGAGCCTTGACCGACTTCCCCAACTGAATGACCTTGGGCAGGTCAGCGATGTTACGTTTCATGGCCACGAAGGCGATGCCGATTTCAGGCTTGGGATAATGGCTGGCCTTTCGCATTTCTGCAAAGCGTCTCAAGTTTTTCAGGATAGCCGGTAACTCTGCGCCCATGCGCACGTCGGCATAGGTTTCCGGGGAAGCGCCGTCAATGGATACCCAAAGCACATCGAGTCCGGAATCAATTAATTGGCGGGCAATCTTTTCGTTCAGGATCGTGCCATTGGTAATGAGTTCAACCTTGACGCCTAATTCCTTGACGCGTCGAATCCACTCGACCGTTTTTGGATGAAATAACGGTTCCCCGATCCCGCCGAAGTAAACGCTCGGTAACGGAGACAGTTCTTTCAGTCCGGACAGGAAGCGCTCGAAAGTTTCCTCGGTCATGCGCCCCATGGGCTGATCCCACGCATTTCGAAAGCAGGTGATGCAATCCAAATTGCAGGCGACAGTTGGCTCGATGTAGATTTTGGTAAGTTGAGTGACCGGCCGGTGTATGCGAATTAAATTATAGCCTTCATCGAGGCGCACCTTCGAGCCGGGATGCAGCCCATATTGTTCCGCCACTTCCGATGGCAAAATCAGCCGCCCGTTCTCATCCACTTCCGCCCAGGCTGTTGTAGATTTTGTGGATATCATCCTTTACTCCTGACCGATCAAGCGCATCGCCAATTCACACTAATATTACCCAATTTCAACTGAAAATACAGTGACGAAAGTATAGATTCCTGAATGACAAACCTTTGCAGGCAAATGTTATAATCCAAGCATACTACTGACAGGAGATTCTTGTGGCTGACCTTCGCGTTCAGAAATTTGCAAAAATACTGGTCGAGCACTCGGCGCGCGTCGTGCCGGGTGACCGCATTTTAATTGAGGCGACAACTGCGGCCGAGCCGCTGATTCGCGAGCTTTACATCCAGATCCTGGAAAAGGGCGGACATCCGCACCCGATGATCGCATTGCCCGGCATGATGCCGTTCAGCCAGGATGAACTTTATCTGACCTACGCCAACGATTCACAACTGGACTTTGTGCCGACGTTTTACAAATTGGCCTACGAGCAGTTCGAGGGCCGCATCCGCGTTCACTCTGCGACCAACACCCACGGCCTGACGAATATCGACCCAACCCGCGTCCAGCGACGCGGCAAAGCCACCGGCGTCATCACCGAAGCGCAGATGCGCCGCGGCGGCGAAGGCAAATTCAAGTGGGTCACCACCCTCTATCCCACCGACGGCTACGCCCAGGATGCCAGCATGAGTCTGACCGAATATGAAGACTTCGTGTTCGGCGCAGTCCACGCGCATGAGGACGATC
Source organism: Chloroflexota bacterium (assembly GCA_021796315.1). The sequence goes on along the minus strand of JAJYOH010000087.1, from coordinate 2,009 downwards.
CAATTGCATATTGGAACAGCACGGCAGCAGGCCAGCAAAAAGCGATCGATTTTCTTGCGCCAAAGAATCAAGTTATCCTGCGCGGACCAAACGTGGACTTGACGCTTTCGATCAAAGGCCGCAAGTTCATGAACTCAACCGGCGTTTACAACATGCCCGATGGCGAAATCTACACCGGCCCGGTCGAAGACTCGGTCAATGGTTGGGTGAAGTTCACTTATCCGGCCATCTATCAAGGTGTATCTGTCGAAGGCGCGGAACTGACCTTTAGCAACGGACGCGTCGAAACCGCCAAGGCCGAAAAGAATCAGGATTATTTGTTGAAGATGCTCGAGAGCGATGCAGGCTCGCGCTTCCTTGGCGAGTTCGCCATCGGCACCAATTTCGACATCAATAAATTCACCGGCAACATTCTCTTCGATGAAAAGATCGGCGGCTCGTTCCACATGGCGCTCGGCGCCGGCTATCCCGAAACCGGCTCCAAAAACAAATCGTCCATCCACTGGGACATGATCTGCGACATGCGAAAAGATTCCGAAATCACGGTGGACGGCGAATTATTTTACAAGAATGGGCAATTCGTTTTCAAGAAATAGTTTAAAGTTCCAGGTTTAAAAGTTTGAAGGTTGAGTGCCCCAAACGGGTTCTCAACCTTCTTCGTTTAACTTTCCAACCTGCAACTTGTAACCGATCAATACATTCCCGCCGAACGATCGATCTTCCTCGCATATTCATCGATGCCGCCCGCGACACTGAAAACATTTTTCCAACCACGCGACGCCAGCCAACCAGTCACTTGCGCACTGCGCACGCCGCTATGACACAACACATACAATGTTGCGGTCTGTGACTTTGCGGACTCGGACAACATATTAATGCCCTCGCGTCCCAACCGGCTCATCGGTGCGACCTCGAGGCGGGCGTCCGTTATTTTGGCATATTCCAACTCTGACAGTTCGCGCACATCCAGCAAAATAAATTGGTCCTGCGATTTGAGTTTTTTAGATAACTCTTCAACAGTAATTTCAGGGATCATTTTAAACCTTTAAGTGATACGTCATTGCGGGCGACACATGCACCGCACTGCGTTCCCAGCACCTGCGGCTCTGGGCAGGTGTGGTGCAGTGCAGGTGAGCGAAGCAATCTCCTTGTATAAAACAGATTGCTTCGCCGCCTGGTCTCGATACAGCCTTCGGCTTGCTCGACCAACAGCGGCTCACAATGACACCGAATTTATTACGCGCCCCAAAAGCCCCTACGAATTGGGCGAACGTCTTCCGATGTCACAAATGCTTCAGGGTCTATCTCGTGGACGATTTTCTCCACATGCGACACGTCTTTTCGCAACACACTGACGCTCAACAAATGCACTTTGCCTTCCATGCCGCGCGCCGGAATCTCCGTCACCGCAAAGCCTTTGTCGCGCAGGGCCTGCGCCAGGGCAATGCCGCGCTCCGTGCTGATGATACTCAAATGAATGTGACCGATCGCGAGGCGCTCTTCGATCAACATGCCCACCACATTGCCGGTTGCAAATCCAGCGGCATAGCCAAGGACAGTTAATGGGTTGCTCAAATTGGATAACACGCGCGTGATGGCGACGACGTAGACAGCGGCTTCAAAGAAACCCAATGTCCATGAAATGCCTTTTCGCCCGCGCACCACAAATAACATGCGCAGGGTATCGAGCGACATGTCGGTGACGCGCAAAGCAAAGATGGTCAGCGCCGCAAGCCAGGCAGATGGAGAGAGAAGAAAATCAAACATAGGTATGCTCCCGGCGGCGTCCTCGCCGCCGAGGACAGTGCAAGCGGCGGCTGGAGCGTTATTGGTTTCATTTCAACGCGGGCAAATACAATCTTTCAACATATTCCTTGACCATACGCCGCGTGCTGAATTGCGGAATATTGGTTTTCAAAGAATCCTTCACATGGTCGAGCCACTTGACAGGAATCTCTTTATCGTCACGGGAATAGAACAGCGGGATAATCTCGTTCTCCAGTTTGCCG
>JAJYOH010000585.1 GCA_021796315.1 Chloroflexota bacterium | reverse complement strand
GAACATGTTGCTGAATATCCTTGATACGCGGCGCGGCAGATTCACGCTCCAGCGGAGTCATCTGCTTGGAATCGCGCACGCCGCTCAAGGTCAAGGAAAGATTCGAATCAATTGGCAGGATTATCGCGCCCACCGCGACTGGCCCGGCCAATGCGCCGCGTCCGGCTTCGTCCAATCCCGCAACGAAACGGATTCCACTTTTCCAAAGTTCTTTTTCAAACCGCAGACTCGGATCGTCCCGCGTCATCGTTGTAAAGTCCCTGCCGCGCGTTGGCGCGGATGCGAAAGATATCGCGGATCATTTGCAGCGCGTCACTCAATGCATTGACCTTGCTTTCATCCTGATAATACCAATCAATCGGGATTTCGATTACTTGATAGCCGCGCCGCCGCGCAATGAAAAGCAATTCGATATCGAACGACCAGCCCATCAGCGTTTGCCGCCGAAAGAGGTCTTCCGCAATGGAAGCACGAAAACATTTGAAGCCGCATTGCGTATCCTGCAAACCCGGCAGGATCAACAGCCGAATCATGAGATTGATCAAGCGCCCGCCAAGATGACGGTATCGCGGCTCGTCGTAGCGCACTGAACCGGCAGCTTCGCGCGATGCGATGGCAATATCCAAATCGGGCAATGCGCCCGGAATGAATTTTCTGATCTCCTCGACCGGCATGGACAGATCGGCGTCGCACATCAAACGAAAATCGCCGCGCGCTTCGAGCATCCCACGGCGAACAGCCAGACCTTTGCCGCGTCCTTCTTCGCGGATCACACGCAGCGTGTCGTGCAGTTTGGCGTAATCCTGCGCGACCTGCAGCGTGCGGTCGGTGCTTCCGTTTTCAATGACCAGCACTTCGGATTCATAGCTTTGTTTTGCGAGGAAAGCAAAGACCTGCTCCAATGTGCGGGGCAGGCGATTCTCTTCGTTATGGGCAGGGATAATGATGGATAATAAAGGTGATGACAAGACGGCTTAACGATTGGCAAAAAAGATAAAGTATCCGAATCCGGCGACTACGCAACATTCGATCACGATCATCGCCGCTAAAAAGGCCCATTGCATTGCGCTCAAACCTCGACGTTGAACGGGCCGCGGCAACGCCTGTGCTGGACTCGTCTCGCGCAGATTCTGCGGGACGCCGCTCTGTACGGGCGCGGCGTTTTCGTCGAATGCAAAGCTCAGGTCAGTGGGATTGAATGGCTGGGCATTCTGTGAGGCGTTAAAAATTGCCTGTGCGCGCGAAGGCGCTTGAGCGGGTTGAGCTTCTGCCTGCGGAGTCTGCACTGGTGCGGCAGGCTGTGGCGGCTGTGCGGTTTTTGGACGCGGGTCCACGATACGGTCTGCCAGGTCATAAACGAGGTCCGAGCGCATGACGGGCCGCGCTTGCAGCAGCGAAGTTGCAAATATGTTGACCGCGTCGCTCATGACCACGCGTACCAATGGGCGCGTCGATTCGATCTGCATGGCGGGGCTGGACGCGATCAAAACCGGCTCGATGGGCGATGGAAGCGTGATGCCCTGTCGGTCCAAATACTTTTGCAGAACCTTTGCCCATTGAGCAACGCGTGTCATTAAGTTAATGGGCGCTGGAGTGAACCGGCCATTGTTATTTGTGCCCCATTGATCGCCCCTGGCTTCATAAACTCCGGTGAGGGGCGTCACATGAATCACGTATACGCCGGAAACTCCAACGAGGATGATCGGAACAACAATTTCGCTGCCCGGCAGTGTCAGATTGCGGATGAGGACAAAACTCTTTTCGATGACGCGGTCGAGCTGGGCGATGATCGCTTTCTGCGCTTCCAGGTCCGAATACCAAGAAAAACCGTACTTCAACGTGCCTTGCAAACGTTCAAGCAGGCCGATCTCGCCTTTGTCATTTTGAAGCGGGGTTTTGTCAATGACTCTCATAACGGGTTCCGGTCAAACGTCCAGAAAAGAACGGCGGTTAGAACGCGGGCACGCCTTCCAATTCGTCGTGGTCAGCTTGATCCAAAGTCGTCACAACCTGTTTGTCGTCTGCACCGGACAGTTTCACCGGTTTGCCAACATCGAACGTGCTGGCCCAGAATTCCTTGCGCTGGCCGGCTACAAAACGTTTGCCTTTCTTGATGCGTTCCATCAAGGTCTTTCGGTCGAGCAGAACGCGGTCCGAAAATGTTGCGCCGCGGCGTTCATAAGCGCGCACCACGTCAATTTTTCCGCTCTTGTAGCGGACAGCTTCGATCACTCCATCAAACTTCGGCATAAACCCTCCGCATTTATTTTAACACACCGCTTAATAAAACCACAGAGACACAAGGAACACTAAGATTTTTCTAAATCTTTGTGAACTCTGTGTCTCTGCAGTGATGAGTCTTGGTCGGGGTGCCGGGATTTGAACCCGGGACCTCTTGCTCCCAAAGCAAGCGCGCTACCAACTGCGCTACACCCCGCGGACTTGGCACTGTTCTGTGCGCCAGGCACGGCGAGTATAATGCGAAGGATTATTCCCCGTCAAGCACAGGATTTGAATGACTCATCTTCGCATGTTTCTGATTCTTTCGTTCGTTCTCGGACTTTCAGCCTGCTCTTCGTCAAACCACCCGACTCCAACCCCGACAGATGTTCTACCAACCGCAACTTTCACGCCATCTGCCACACCAACGCTTGTTCCAACAGCCACACCGTTAACCTGCCTCACTCAACCAGGCCGCGTGGATAGCGGCGAACTTGACTCGACCAAGCCTCCGCAATTGTTCATGATTTATCTGCCGCCCTGCTATGACCAAAATACAAACGAGCGTTATCCCGTTTTATATTTGCTTCATGGGCAAACTTACGATGACGATGAATGGATTCGCCTCGGCGCGCCGTCCGCCGCGGACAATTTGATTCATTCCGGTAAAGCATCGCCGTTTATCATCGTCTTTCCCGATGATCGCTACTGGAATCTTCCACCGGGGCCGGGCTTTGGAGACCGGCTAATCAATCTGGTCATTCCATATATTGACCAGCACTATCGCGCGCTTGCGGACCGCGATCATCGCGCACTTGGCGGTTTGTCGCGCGGCGGCGGTTGGACAATCGAACTAGGCTTGAAACATTATGACATGTTCGGCGCCCTGGGAATGAATTCTCCCGCCATCTTTGTCGAAGACGCGCCATACATCGAAGATTGGATCCGCGCGGTTCCATCCGATGCGTGGCCGCGCATCTGGATCGACGCGGGCGACCAGGACAAAGAATTGGGGACCATCATGCAGTTCGAAAGTCTGTTGAGTTATTATCAGGTTCCGCACGAATGGCATCTGTATACCGGCGACCACAGCGAAAATTACTGGCGTGAACATGTTGCTGAATATCTGCAATGGTATGCCGAAGGCTGGATTACTGAAAGTCCGAGAACGAACGAAAGAA
>JAJYOH010000584.1 GCA_021796315.1 Chloroflexota bacterium | reverse complement strand
TCTAGCGCGAAACCGCGAGGCGCTGATCATTGCGGCGCTGACCTTGCTGCCGTGGCTGCTTCTGTTCCTCCACAAACGGGATTTGAATTCACTCCAGCCTCTGACATGGATTCTTGCTTTCATCGTTTTCTTCTGGTTGATCGGTCACCGACATTCTCTTCCGTCCCTGCAATTGCACAGGCCGCGCCTTGAACTTGCTGTCGCATTAGGACTGGCCGGTTTGTGGATTCTTTATCGCGTGGGGGAGTACTGGCACTGGTATACGATTCCCACTTTGGGATTGGAAAACAGTTGCGGCCCAATTTCCGAAACGCCCATCCCGAAGATGAGCGAGATGTTTCTTTTGCCTGTTCTCTTTTTGCTTGTGTTGAAATACTCTTTCAACGCAATGGGCTTTTCCTTTGATAAGTTTTCATGGCTGGCATCGCTTCTGCCGATCATTATTTTGATCGTTTACGGTTTGATCAATCATCCTTTGGAGCAATTTGCAATCTCATCCGCTTGTTTCTTCTTCGGCGCAGGACTGCCGGAAGAATTTTTATACCGCGCCTTTATTCAGACGCGGCTCGAAGCAGTTTTGCGGCGTCCACTTTGGGCGGTATGGCTGGCCGCCTTCACCTTCGGTCTCTCCCATGTTCCGATTGACCTCGGCGGTACGTTCCTCCACTGGCAGGACGCGTTGCTCACGGCCTTCACATATCAAATGACCGTCGGCTTTGCGTTAGGTTATGCTTACATGCGCACGCGCAATGTCTTGGGGTTATCGCTTGTGCACACGTTCATCGATTCGGCTGTTTGATTTTTATCGAAGGATTGGGATTGTTTGATTCAAGAGCGCATCTTCCACGCGTTCTTTGTGACGTCCGTGCATGGGCATCTGTTTGATCTCGGTTAGCGCATAAAACCCAGCATCGGTCGTTTCATCGCTCACCTGTGCCTGCGGCACTGGCGCAGGCAGGCCGAGTTTGCCGCCGGTAATCTCCACTTCAAAACTTAAGACAGCGATCTGGACTTTGTTGCCATCGGGGTAGATAACCAGTTGATCGCGGTTGCTATATACACCGATCAAACGCTTTGTGCGGACCTCGAGGCCGGTCTCCTCGAACACTTCACGCGTGCAGCACTCCTCGATCGATTCACCCGAATCCATTTTGCCGCCCGGCAGACACCATAGGCCGTTGTCGGCGCGTTTGGTGAGCAAAACTTTTGTGCGGGTTTCATCGAAAATAACGGCGCAGGAACCAATGCGAAGTTCTGCGCCTTTGCTGATGCGGTCGCCGTAGAGAATATGTGTCATCATCCCTCCCGCCCTCACCCTTCCCTCTCCCACTGGGAGAGGCGACAGGGGTGAGGGTTATTTGATGAATGTTCCGTTTCGCAATTCTGTCAGCGTTTGCTGGATCTCTTCCATTGTGTTCATCACGAACGGCCCGTACGGCGCGATGGGTTCCTTGAATGGCGCACCCGCGATCAGCATAAATCGAACGGAATTATTTTCTGTCTTGACGCGGATTGAATCGCCATCGCCGAATTTGGCGAGTTTCACAGCTTGAATGGTTTTATCAGCGAAGATGCCTTCGCCTTCAAAGATGTATACCAAGGCTGTGTGTCCTTCGGGGACGGGCTGAATGAATTCGGTATCGGGGGCCAGTTCGACGTCCGCGTAAAGAGGCGAGGCCGCGATCTCGGTCACGGATCCGGTCGCACCGTGAACCGTCCCGGCCACGACGCGGATCTTCATCCCGTCTTTGTCAAAAGTGGGAATGGTCGCGGCGCTGACTTCCTGGTAGCGCGGCTCGGTCATTTTGAGCCGGGAGGGCAGATTGACCCAAAGTTGAAAACCATAAATGTTTCCGCTTGGACCGCGGCGCGGCATTTCCTCGTGCAGGATGCCGCGCCCGCTGGTCATCCATTGCACGTCGCCGGGGCCGATCAGGCCGCTGTTGCCGAGACTGTCGCGATGGCTGGTCGAACCGTCCAGCATGTAGGTGACAGTTTCGATGCCGCGATGCGGATGATAAGGGAAGCCGCGGATGGGGCCTTCGATGGGATCGTTGAAGGCGAAGTGGTCGAAGAGCAGAAAGGGATCGAACTCATTTGATTTCTTAGGCGCGATGGATCGCTGCAATAAAACGCCCGCGCCTTCGATGACGTATTGCGGTTGGATAATTTGGGAGATAGTTCTAAAGTTGTTCATGTGGATTAGATAGGTTGTGAGCAAAAAGTATTACGGCAAATTATTTTTTGATTGATGGTGCACGGTGCGAATCCCGCCGTTACACCAGTTGGGATATCTATTTTTCTTTGGCTTCCCGCGATTTTACCCATGTCAAGATGATGCCGAAGATGATAGCAAAGCGGAATGATGTTTCCCAATCTATGGTGCTTGCTCCATGACCGATGATGTTCCATAGAAATGTCACAATTGCAGTAACCACCAGGGATATAGCGAACACTGTTACAAATTCAACGACCAGTTTCTTGATGTCCATTTCTCATTCTCCTTTTTAGAAAACCTGCTGGGGCGGGGACGGCTAAGCCCGCCGGAACGCTGCCATTATTTAGCCTAGAAGTTGCCAAGATATAGTCTAGAACTTACCAGCTTCTAGCCTAGAAATTGCAAACATTTAGCCTAGAAGTTATGAACATATAGCCTAGAACTTCCAAGGATTTAGGCAAGAAGTCATGGATACCTTGTCTCATCTCCAGCCGCTCACTCCCAACCGCAACGCGGTTACGGAGTGCATTTCCCCGTACTTTTTCGGGACGCTTTGTTGGGCGGCTTTGATAAACCGCACGAATTTTGGTAAAAGACTATAGCATAGTTTAAGGCGTTATTTCGTCAAATGATTTCCATTTCATGTTATCAAGTTGTTTCAATATCGCTTCTCTCTTGTCTTTTTCTACCCCCTGATATTTTTCCCAAATTGCCTTTCCCGCGTTAATGAGTATATCTACTACTAAGGTATAAGCTTCTGGGTCTATTGCAGGTTGCGCAATTCCAGGTGATTGAACGAACTGAATAAAAGTGTCGCTCTTTTTAACTGCTTCTGTTATCTTAGGCCTTATATCACTGACTTGACCCACAGTCAGTTTAGCTTTCAGTTCCTCTATATAGCCATTAAATTCGGCTTCCGCCTGAATATAATATTCTCTCCCTTGTTTATATTCGGGTGAATCTACAGGCCAAGTCGCTTTAAGTATTTTTACATTTTCCTCTGCTTTTATTCGTTCTTTTTCCATTGTGGCAAAGGCCTCTGAGTTAATCTCGACGTTCTTTGTTGTTGGACTGCATGAGACAGTTACTATGGCAATGCAAAGTACTATTGCTGAAACGAGTCTTATATTATTCTTAGTGTGGATCATCTTTCACCTTCCAACTTCCTATGCTTTGGATGATACTCGCT